>JALTDM010000064.1 GCA_027074135.1 Bacteroidales bacterium | reverse complement strand
AATTTGAGCGTAAAAACGGCAAGATAGCAGGTTATGACCCTTTTGACAGTGATGATGTCCCAGCACTTTTGACGAGAGGTGAATTTGTGATTAAAAGGGACGCAGTAGCTCATTATGGAGAAGATTTACTTTATGCTTTAAATAATAAAATGTTGCCTAAATTTGCAACAGGTGGATTAATAGAGCAAGGGCACCCACAAATTAGGGCACAGAATTTAGAAAGCACTATAAACGATATGCAAAGCGATAATAGCCCAGATATCGATTTATCTAAAATTGATGACTTAATAGACCAGCTGAAACAATTAGCCGACAGTTTAAAAAAGGGCGGTGCTGATGATGAAAGCAATATAGCTTTAAATTTAATTAGCTCTTTAAAAGATGAGAAAACAAAAATAACAAGTAAAATTAAAACAGAAAAAGCCGACCAAAATAAACTTTTAGATTATAAAGATAGTGTAAAGGGTAAAGTTTTAACTGAAACAGAATTAAAAAATTATAATTTTAATTTAGGACAAAAAAAGAATATTTTAGACACAGATAATAAAGCAATTAGTGAAGCTGTAAAGGAAAAAGACAAATTAATTAAAAAAGCTGATGAAAAAATAAAAGCTATAAATGATTATCTTACAAAAGTGCAAAATATAAAAGATAAGATAAACGATAAATTAAGCGATATTGGAGTAGATAGCTCTAAATTTAAAGGGCTTGATAATAGCTTAGATTTAAAAAGACTTGAAACTTTTTTTAATAGTTTAAAATCTTTAAATTTAGATAATTTTAAAAATGAAATAAAAAAGAATTTAGAAAATCAAATGAAAGCTTTACAAATTGACTATAATCAAAAAGCAAGAGTTTATTTTACTACACAAGGAGATTTAGGCGGGAATGCTTACGGAAGAGATGCGAGAGAGATTGAAGCGTTAGGCAATGAAATAAAAGACGATAATTATTTGGAAACACGAGCTAAAAAGATTTTATTAAGTAAACTACCAAAATTCCAAACAGGTGGATTATTACAAT
>JALTDM010000063.1 GCA_027074135.1 Bacteroidales bacterium | reverse complement strand
GTATACCACTTTTTTTAAATAAAAAAGTTTAATTTTCCTTTTTTCGGGGTACCCCGAAAAAAGGAAAATTAAGGACTTCGAACTTTTGTTTTCTTCCTTTTCATATTTTTTATTTTTGATTCATCTCCCTGGTTTCCTTTAACCTGTATGATTCTCCATTCATATTTACCAGGTAAGCCTTATGCGTTAACCTGTCAACCAATGCGGCTGTTAAAACAGCATCTCCAAAAATTTCATCCCAACGGTCGAAGCCCAGATTGGTGGTGATTATGGTTGATTTGCGGCCTGCCCTAAGCGATAAATGATTGAATAAAAGCTCGGCCCCGTTTTTGTCAAAAGAGATATATCCAAACTCATCGCATATTACTAAATCGTATTTTTCAAAACGTGATTCCATTTGACGCATGGTGCGTTGAGAATGTGATTCCCGAAGTTGGGTCAGTAACTTATGTACGGTTGTAAAATATACCTTATAGCCCTGCATACAGGCCTTTAAGCCCAAACCGACAGCAATGTGTGTTTTACCGGTCCCGGGGTTGCCTGCAAACACTATGTTTTGTCCGGCAGGTATAAAATCCAACCGCTCCAGTAAAGGTAATTTTTTGATGGCATCTTCCGGCAGGAAGTCGCGTTTAAGGTCGTACAAGTACATTTTTGCTGGGAAACCCGCCTGGCGGATTTGTGCCTTCTTACGGTTTTCAAGTCGCATTTCGTACTCCTTTTCCATAAGCCGGAGCAGATAGGTTTCATAATCCAATTGCTCTTTGGCAGCTTCGATGGCCTGCTGCTTGTATGCCTGCCTGAATACCGGAAGGCGAAGCTCTTTTCCGTATTTTATTATTTGTTCGTTTATATCTTGTTGTTTCATTGCCTGTTTTATTTTAGCCCATTAATTGGGCAGTTTGTATTAATTGTTGTTTTGACAGACGGCTTGTTTGACTATCAGTGGAATGTGTAACCGGATTGTCGCAAACCTTGTTGCCTAATAATGCAATAAGTTTTTCGGAAGTAACTTTTGCCGATG
>JALTDM010000062.1 GCA_027074135.1 Bacteroidales bacterium | reverse complement strand
CAGGGAAAAAGATAATTGCTAAAGTTATTAATGCTGATAACTATACTATTATGGAATTTAGAGAGTGGACAAAAGCAAAGGCAAATACATAAAATTTGGATTCATATAAAAACTAACAGGAAATGGGTCTATACTATGAATAAACCTGAGCCTGTTAAAGCAATTACAGAAACAGGTCCTAAAAAGAACAAAGCAGAATTAGCACTTATGGCTATTGCGGAAACAATAGAAGAAACTTTCCCTACCTCTTCGTTATTTTTCTTGTTGCTATACTCTTTCCGATATTTTTAAGGCCTGGTTTTGGCTATTATTCCTGTTTGCTTCCTTTAGACAAAATAAGTGTGAAGATAGTTTTTTAACATCCTCGGAAAAGGGCAACAATACAGCAATTTGTTCATGCTCTCGGTGAAGTAATTCGACCATTTGCACGTTTGCCTAAATTGTATTAAAATTATTTTATCTAAGGGAGGGGTAATGGAACATAAATTAAGGTTTTCGGAAGATTTTATTAAAAGCTCTACATTAAACGTGGTGTTTCTAAATATAGACAAGAAAGTTGTTTTTATAAACAATGCCGTGTCTTCCAATATAGGTATGTCTATAGAGGAGATAGAAGGCCTTGCCGTGCAGGATTTTTTTGATAGATTTTTTGAAAAGGTAAGGGAAAACGGGGGTATCTGTGAAGGGAAATCAACGTTTCAAGTTTTAAAAAGAAACGGTAAAATTTATAAAACTGTATGTTTCCCGATTCATATAGGCAAAGATGTTGTTGGGTTTGTATTACTTTTTACTGATATTACAAAAGAAGAAGAAACGAAAAACACGCTCGAAAAGGAAACGAGATTACTTAATCAGATTATAAAATTTACTCCGGATATGCTTTTTGCAGTTGATAAAAAGGGCAAAGTAATTATATGGAATGAAGCTGCCGAACAAATGACAGGAGTAAAGAAGGAAGAAATTTTAGGAAAAGGAAACTATGAATATGCAATTCCTATCTACGGCAAAAGAAGACGCCTTCTTATAG
>JALTDM010000061.1 GCA_027074135.1 Bacteroidales bacterium | reverse complement strand
TGTTCTTTTTTAAACCTTTTGGTATGCGATGTAGTCTAACTTTAAAAAATTTTAATAATGAAAATAAAAGATTTGGCAATTAACGAAAGCGGGTTTGTTTTCAACCCTTATACAGGAGAATCATTTTCGGTAAATGCTACCGGGTATGAAATACTTAAACTTCTTAGAACGGATTTGTCTCAAGAAGAGATAGTCAATGAATTGACAGGAATTTTTGAAATAAGTAAAGATCAAGCCGAAAAAGATGTACTTGACTTTTTGAATATCTTGGAAAAATACGACCTTTTGGAAAAATAATGTAAATGGAAAAGAAAAAAATTACGATTGGAATTACCGGATTGAACAATATAGACAGTCCGGGTCCGGGTATCCCGGTTATTAGAGGGATTAAGGAGTCTGATGCTTTTGATGTAAGAATTGTAGGGTTGGCTTATGAGAATTTAGAGCCGGGTATTTATATGAAAGATTTGGTTGACAAAGCATATTTGGTTCCTTATCCTTCGTCAGGTGCAGACGAATATTTAAACAGGATTTTTGAAATTCACGCAAAGGAAAATTTGGATTTGATTATTCCTAACTTTGATGCGGAACTTTACACATTCATAAAGAACTCTAAAAAAATTAACGAAAAGGGAATTGCAACGTTTTTACCTACTATAGAGCAGTTTGAAGAAAGACATAAAGCTAAGCTTCCCGATTTTGCAAATAAGTATAATGTTAATGTTCCAAAGTCTTTTACCGTACTTACCACCAAAGATATTTTGAATGTAGAAGCACTGATAGGTTATCCGTTTTTTGTCAAAGGGAAGTTTTATGAAGCATATAAAGTCCATAACAGGGAGCAAGCGTTATTTTATTTTGCCAAATTGGAAGCGAAATGGGGCTTGCCTGTTGTGATTCAAGAAATGGTAAGCGGAACCGAAGTAAATGTAGTTGCACTTGGAGATGGAGAGGGAAATACCGTTGCAGCAGTTCCTATGCGAAAAACATACATAACCGATAAAGGTAAGGCTTGGGGCGGCATAACGATTAAAGATGAAAAAATGTTGGAGATAACCCGTGAAATTATTGCCAAGACAAAGTGGCGAGGCGGTATGGAGTTGGAAATGATTAAAACAAAAGACGAAAAGTATTACTTAATAGAAATAAATCCGAGAATACCTGCATGGGTATATTTAGCGGTGGGAGCAGGTCAAAACATTCCCGAAGCATTGGTAAAATTGGCTTTGGGGTTTGATGTTAAACCGTTTGATGAATATAAAGTCGGAAAAATGTTTATCCGTTATTCTTATGACCTTATAGGCGATGTTTCACAATTTGCACAAATAAATATTTATGGAGAATTGTAAAAATTTATTCATAAAGCCTTATGATAATATACAAGGGAATGATTGTTTAATATTTTAATTTAACATAAAAAATCACACCTAAATCCTCTCTCAATTGAGGAATGGTGACAAGAAAAATAAAAAAATAGGACTTATGAAAAAAGTATATGAAAAACCGGTAATAATCAGAATGACAGAAGGTATTCCGAATAAATTCGGTAAAAGAGACCATATAACAATTATTGATGAAATAGATGGTGTAAAAGTTGAAGAGCTTGTAGAAAAATACGGCTCTCCGCTGTATGTTATATCAGAGAAGACTTTGAGAGAAAAGTACAAAAAATTGCACAAGGCTTTTTCGGTCAGGTATCCGAAATTTCAACCGGCGTGGTCGTATAAAACCAACTATTTGGATGCAGTTTGCAATGTATTCCACTCCGAAGGCTCGTGGGCTGAGGTAGTTAGTGGCTTTGAATACGAAAAAGCCATAGAAAACGGTGTACCGGGCGACAAAATAATTTTTAACGGACCTTACAAGTTGAAAGAAGATTTGGTAAAGGCTATAAAAAACGGTTCTTTTATCCATATAGACCATTTTGACGAACTGTATGATATAATTTTGCTGGCTGATGAATTAAAGCTAAGACCAAAGGTTGCAATTCGTGTGAATATGGATACCGGAATTTTCCCGCAATGGGACAGGTTCGGCTTTAATTACGATAACGGTGAAGCATGGAAAGCCTTGAACAAAATAATGGTGTCCGGTAAGATGGATTTGGTAGGATTGCATGCACACATCGGTACGTATATGATGAGTGCAGAACCGTATAGGGTTGCCGCTCAAAAGTTGGCAGATTTGGCAAAAAGGGTTAAAGAAACATTCAATCATAGCATTGATTACATTGATTTGGGTGGAGGTTTTGCATCTGACAACACACTGAAAGGTGCGTACCTGCCGGGTAAAGACACAAATCCGTCTTTTGATGAGTATGCCGAAGCCATAACCGATGCTTTAATATCTGCGGGATTTGATTTGAATGATTTGCCGACTTTGATTCTTGAAACAGGCAGAGCATTGGTTGATGATGCCGGCTACATTATAGGAACTGTTTGGGCAAATAAACGTCTTGCAGACGGCAGAAGGGCGATGATTCTTGATGTTGGTGTAAATTTGCTTTTCACTTCATTTTGGTATGAGCACGAAGTTTATCCTGCTGCCGAAACCGGGAAAGCACTTGAAGATATAACCATATACGGCCCGTTGTGTATGAACATTGATGTGATACGCAGCAATATAAAATTCCCGCCGTTGAACAGGGGTGATAATGTGGTTATCAAGCGGATAGGTGCTTACAATATGACACAGTGGCTGCAATTTATTACATATAGACCCAATGTGGTAATGATTGACACGGAAGGTAAAGAACATATTATCCGCAAAAAAGAAGATCTGAGTGCTTTCAAGGCTTTTGAAAATGTGACTGATGATTAGTTAATGTGATAATGTGCTAATGTGATAATGGGATAATGTGGTAGTTATTAATTGTTGATTGTTATTCTGTCACCCTGAATTTATTTTAACATCTCTACTGTTTCAGAGTGAGGTTGTTAAAAAACATGTAATAATTTATTTATTTTCAATATTTTGTGGTGGTTATTGAAATTTTTTTTTGAAAAAAGTTACGAAAACCTTTGGCTGTTTATTTATTTATTTATTTGTGCTGTCATTAACCAAAAAAATGTAGAAAAAATGAAAAAGCAATTATTAGGTATGTTGGTTATGGCAGCTGTAGCAGTTGGCATAACGGTAATGGTAAGCAGTTGTAAAAAAGAAGAAGTAAAACCTGCAACTTCCACTATTAACCCAACTAATCCTGTTGAATATGTAACAAAATCTGATGAGTGGGTTAATGTAAAAAAGGGTATAGAAATTAGTGGCAGGATATGTGATGTTTATAAGAATATAAATACAGGACAAGAAGTTTTAGTAGAAAAACATATTTTAAATAAATCAAATGCCAGTCCATGTTCTAGAGATTTTCACCTGAAAATTCCTTTTACAGATGAGAATGTTGCAAAACATTATGTTTGTGATGGTAGTGGAAGCGAGTGCTTGAATGGTACAATGGATGGTAAACATATTATAATTTTGTGCCAATAATTAAATCGGCTGTCTAAAATTTTTAGGCAGCCGGAACTAAAATATAAAAATGAAAATGCGGTTGTTTAAGGTAGTAATAATTTTATTCCTATTGGCATTCATGGCATGTACACACATTTATGTAAATGAAGATTCTTATCAATTTTTTAAATTCAATTTTAAAAAAGATACATCTTTTGCTTTTTATTTTGGTAAATTAAATAGCTTCCCGAATATAAATAAAGTTAATTTTTTCGTTTTGAATGATTCTTTGATGATTGGTTTTGAAATTTATCCATTTAATGATATTTATGTTTATAATATGGAAACTGGTGAAAAAGAATATGACATTAAACCTATGGCATATTTATCGTCACACATTTTTGATTATTATTTTTTTTCTAAAGATTCGGTAATGTATTTTTCTTCAGATAATTATAAATATTCTTATGATTCTTCGTTTGTTTTTTTAAATCAGAATACAAAATCATATAATATTAAAAAAATTCCGGATAAATTCCTGGTTACAAAAGATAATATTCCCAATATATATAGT
>JALTDM010000060.1 GCA_027074135.1 Bacteroidales bacterium | reverse complement strand
AAACCCACAAAGAATAAACAATAGGTACAACCAAAAGTACTCCCAACGCTACATATCGGAAATTGTTAAGTCTCTTATTTTTACATTCATTTTTGTAAACAAAACACAGCAAAATTCTAAACACCACTAAATTAACAATCAACACCCACAGGCTTCCACCTAGAGTGCCGGTATATTCATACCACTGCACAATTTGTGGCAAATAAGCAAATGCATTACCCAAAACCAACCATACCCACGAGATTTCACCATGCAAGTAAATATACTCAAACGCCAACCAATAAACTATGAAAGCCAGATCACCAACTCTTCTGCCAAGTTTCACCCGTGTAAGGTGATATAGCCAAAATACGAACGTATAAAACAATGAATTAAGCACTACGGCGGCAATTGCCCCCGGAAGCGTTGCATAATAAATCCACCAAGTAGAAAGCAAATTCCAAACAAAAAAGGCTATATATGAATAAAGAAAAAATTTAAGAGGTTTCTCTTTTTCACGAATAATCTTTTCTTCCACAAATAATAATGGTACAAATGCAATAAGCGTAAAAAAACCAAAAGGTTCATTTGACCACCCTGAATACAATAGAAATCCTGATAAGACTGACAAAAAGAAATAAAATTTATTGTTGTGGAATTTCATAAAAAAATTTTTGTCAAAATTAAGAAATACTTACCCATAAAAACACAAAAGCAATTAAAAAACCTAAATAAACTCAAAACATATTAACCTGTTTCATTTTAATTTTGCGTATCTTTATTGCATAAATTGTACAAAATGCTTCTGCAAGACTTTATAAAGCAACTGGAAAAAGAAAACGAACTTATAAGGATAAATGCCAAAGTTGACCCACAACTTGAAATAACCGAAATTACCGACCGCATATCAAAATCAACCACCCAAAACAAAGCCCTGCTTTTTGAAAACAACGGTTCAGCCTTTCCGCTGCTTATAAACATGTTTGGTAGCCACAGGCGAATGGCAATGGCTTTGGGTTATAATTCGTTAGATGATATAAAAAATCACATAGATTCTATTTTTGGAATATTGAAAAATGCAGGCAGCAAGCTAAAGTTTTTCGATAAACTGAAAATGCTGTTTTCACTCAAAGAAATAGCATCATATATGCCCAAAGTATCGAACAACACTAACCCTCGCTGCAGGCAAAACATTATGACCATTCCCAATTTGGATATATTTCCCATTTTGAAACTGTGGCCGAATGACGGAGGCAGGTTTATCACTTTGCCAGTGGTTCACACCAAAGACCCCGAAACAGGACAACGCAATGTGGGAATGTATCGCATGCAGGTTTTCGATAACAAAACCACAGGAATGCACTGGCATATGCACAAAGGCGGTGCAGAACACTTCCGCAAATACAAAGATGCCAGAATAAAAAAAATGCCTGTAGCCGTAACCCTCGGAGGCGACCCTGTTTATACATATGTAGCAACAGCACCACTACCTGATGATATTGATGAATACATACTCGCAGGAATACTCCGCAAAAAACCTGTGAAACTTGTAAAATGTCTTACACAAGATATTTATGTCCCCGAAGATGCCGACATTGTGATAGAAGGTTATGTAGATACAAAAGAAGATTTTGCTCTTGAAGGACCATTTGGCGACCACACGGGCTTTTATTCGCTTGCAGATTATTATCCTAAATTTCATATTACGGCTATTACATATGCAAATAACGCTATTTACCCCGCAACAATAGTTGGTATCCCGCCACAAGAAGACAAATATATAGCAGATGCTACAGGCAAAATCTTTCTGCCGATGTTTAGAAACGCTATGATGCCCGAACTGAAAGATTGGCATATGCCCGACTTTGGAGTAGCACACAATTTGGTAATTGCCTCCGTTAAAACTTCATACCCGCACCACGCCAATAAAATTGCACATACATTCTGGGGAACAGGACAAATGAGTTTTAACAAAGTGCTTGTGCTTACATCAAACAAGGTAAAACCAAACGATTATGAAACATTGTACAAGCTTCTGTTAAACATTGATGTAAACAAAAACATTTACTTAAATGACGGAATTCTAGATATTCTGGATCACGCTGCCGAAGAAAAGGCTTATGGTGGCAAATTGCTTATGGATTTAACTCAAACAGAGCCTGCTAACGAGTACGAGGCACCCGAAATTATTTACGATATCCCCACAATAGCAATCGAGAAAAAGGTTTTAGTTTGGATAACACAAAAAGATAATGCCCGTGAAATTCTGAAAAAAAATGTTTTAGATAAGGTAGAAAATATTAAATTTGCATTTTTAGCAGATGTTAACTTTTTTGAAAAGAACTGTAAATTATTTTTATGGTATATTCTTGCTAATTGTGAGATAAACAGGGATGTGGAAGTTTATAAAAATAAAGTTATAATTGACGGCAGGATGTTTACAAAAAATAATTTTATGGGCAAGTGGCCTAATCTTGCAATTAGCAATGGAGAAACAGTAAGTTTGGTGGATAATAAGTGGAAAGAATATGGATTTAGTGAGGAAGGAAAGTCTTTTTCAAAAATGTTGAATAAGTTTTTTGACACATCTAAAGCATATTTTGAAACGGATAAATCCGGAGAATGAAAAAATTTTTATTTATACTATCTTTCATATTATTTGCTTGGTGTAATACAAATGCCCAAAATTCTTATGGTAATTTAACATTTACCCACTATACCATTGAAGACGGATTATCCCAAAGTACTATTCTTTCTATTTTTCAGGATAGTCATTACTATATGTGGTTTGCTTCATTAGATGGATTAAACAAGTTTAATGGTATAACTTTCAAAATATATTCTCACCAACCCGATAATAAAAACTCTATTTCCAACAAATGGGTTTATGATATAGCAGAAGACAAAGACGGATATTTATGGATAGCAACCCTTGACGGATTAAACAGATTTGACAGTAAAACAGAAAAATTTCAGAGATTCTACGCAAATCCCAACAATCCGAGAAGTTTACCTGAAAACACAGTAAAAGGACTTTATGTCGATGAAAACAATATATTATGGATTAGAACCAACAACTTTTTAGTAAAATATATAAACGGAGAATTCTATTCATATGCAATACCACAAGAAAGGTTTACCACAATAAATACATATAATAAAATACCAATAGTACCAGATGGTGATATTCTTTGGACAACATCTTCTAAAGGATTAATTGCTTTTTATAAAAATACAGAATTACAAAAAGTTTATAGTCATGAAAAAGGAAATCCATATTCCCTTTCAGACAACTTGGTTACAAGTGTCGATGTAGATAAAAATGGAAATTTATGGGTCGGCACAATGAAAGGCTTAAATTACATGGATATAAAAACAAAAATATTTAAACACTATTATGCAGCAGATTCAACAGGTTTATTAAACGATAAAATCAATATAATTTATGTTGATCAAATAGGCAATGTTTGGATAGGAACAAATGGCGGATTAAATTTATATGATAGAAAAACAAATTCTTTTTATGGCTATACTCAAGAAGAAAATGATCAACAAAGTTTAAGTAACAACAATGTAATTTCTTTGTTTGAAGATTATTCCCACAATTTATGGATTGGTACATACGGAGGAGGTTTAAATAAAACAGATTTAAAACCAAAAAAGTTTAAACTGATTAGAAATACTTATTCAAAATATTCAACAAATTTATCGTCAAATGTAATTGCCGGATTGTATGAACAAAAAACAGATTTACTGTGGGCAGGGACTTATGGGAGTGGGCTCAACATCTGTAATTTGAAAAGTAATAAGGTAATCCAAATAAATTCCAAAGGTCCGCAGTTTAAAAAATTGACTAATGATTTCGTACATTATATTCTTCAATTAAAAAGTGGCCTTATTTACATAGGAACTCGAAATGGCATAACTGTCTATGACACTTCTCAACATAAATTTTTTGACATACAGGATTATTATCCCATGGTTGACTTTCCACAATTAGAAAACAACCGTATTTATGAAATGATTGAAGATATGAAGCACAATGTCT
>JALTDM010000059.1 GCA_027074135.1 Bacteroidales bacterium | reverse complement strand
TTTACTAAATTATGAGGATTTGAAGAACCTTTAGATTTTGCCAAAATATCCTTAACTCCCACGCTTTCCAAAACAGCACGCATGGCACCACCTGCTTTCACACCGGTACCAGAGGAAGCAGGTTTAAGAAAAACGTCTGCTCCACCATACTTTGCAGTTTGTTCGTGTGGTATTGTACCTTTTATTATAGGAACTTTAACTAAATTCTTTTTTGCATCTTCAATTCCCTTTGCGATAGCAGTAATTACTTCTTTTGACTTACCAAGTCCGTAACCTACAATTCCGTTTTCATCTCCTACAACTACTATTGCAGAGAAACTAAATGTTCTACCACCTTTTGTCACTTTGGTTACTCTCTTTATTGCTACCAATTTTTCTTTTAATTCAAGGTCGGTAGTCCTTATTTTTCTAATACTTCCAGCCATAACTTATTAAAATTTTAGACCTCCTTCTCTTGCGCCATCAGCAAGAGCTTTAATTCTTCCGAAATATAAATACCCATTTCTATCAAATACGATAGTTTCTATACCTTTTTCAATAGCTTTTTTTGCAATTAAAGTACCTACTTTTTTTGCTTGATCTATTTTAGTTATTTTTTTGTTTTCATCACCAAGTTCTATTGAAGAAGCACTTACCAATGTGTGTCCTTTGGTATCATCTATTATTTGAACATGAATATGTTTATTGCTTCTAAATACAGTCAATCTAGGTCTTTCTGCGGTACCTTTAAGATTTCTTCTAATACTGTATTTCCTTCTTATTCTCTTGTCTATCTTTGAAGTTGCCATTGTCTCACGTTTTTTTATTTACTAGCAGCAGATTTACCTGCTTTTCTTCTAATTTGTTCACCTACAAACTTAATACCTTTACCCTTATATGGTTCAGGTGGTCGAAGTGACCTAATTTTAGCTGCCACTTGACCTATCAATTGCTTGTCGTGGCTTTTCAAAGTAATAATAGGACTAGATCTCCTTTCTGTTTTTGCTTCCACCTTAACTTCAGGCGGTATTTCAAAATAAATAGGATGAGAAAAACCCAAATGTAGTTCTAACATTTGGCCTTTTGCTTCTGCCTTATAACCTACACCAACAACTTCTTGTTGGATGGTATAACCCTGTGCCACTCCTATTATCATATTATTGATTAACGATCTGTAAAGACCATGATATGCCTTTACTTGTTTTTCTTCAGATTCTCTGGTAAGCACTACACTTGCTTCTTCCACTTTAATATTTATTGACGGATGTACTTTTTGTTCGAGCTCACCCAACGGTCCGCTTACCTTAACCGTATTGTCTTTACTTACTTCTACCTTAACCCCTGAAGGTATCGGTATGGGTAATTTTCCAATTCGTGACATTTCTTACAATTTTTACTATTAATAAACGTAACACAATATTTCACCACCAATATTTTCTTTTCTGGCTTGCTTGTCTGTCATAACACCTTTTGATGTAGAAACAATAGCAACACCCAAGCCATTAAGAACTCTTGGCATTTCTGTTGCATTTGAATATTTTCTTAATCCGGGTTTACTTACTCTTTCAATATGTTTTATTACCGGAATATTACCAGGTTGTGAATATTTAAGAGCGATTTTAATAATTCCTTGTTTGTTATCATCAACAAATTTATACCCAAGTATATACCCTTGATCTTTGAGTATCTTTGTTATTTCCTTTTTCAAATTTGAAGCGGGAATTTCTACCACCCTATGTTTTGCCAATAAGGCATTTCTTATTCTGGTTAAGTAATCTGCTATAGGATCTGTTACCATAGTCGTAAATTTTTTTATTACCAACTTGCTTTTTTAACACCCGGGAGTAATCCCATTGATGCCATTTTTCTAAATTCAATTCTGCTTATACCGAAATATCTCATGTATCCTTTTGGTCTACCAGAGATACCACATCTATTGTGTAGTCTTACTTTTGATGAGTTGCGAGGCATTTTTTGCAACTCTTCCCATTTTCCTTCTTTTTTCAATTGCTCGCGTTTTTTAGCATATTTAGCAACTAGTTCTTGCCTTTTCTTTTCACGAGCTTTCATTGATTCTTTTGCCATATCTTAGTTATTTTTTTTTATGTTTTTGAAAGGCATTCCAAATTCTCTTAATAGAGCATAGGCTTCTTCATCAGTAGGAGCTGATGTTACAAAAGTCATTTGTAACCCCATAATTTTAGGTACTTTATCAATATCAATTTCAGGGAAAATAATTTGTTCTTGTACACCTAATGTATAATTACCTCTTCCATCAAATTTAAAATCAACTCCTTTAAAATCCCTTACACGTGGTAAGGCAACAGAGATTAATCTATCTAAAAATTCATACATATAAGTACCTCTTAATGTTACTTTAACACCAATAGGCATCCCTTTACGTAGCTTAAAGTTCGAGACATCTCTTTTAGAATAAGTTGGAATAGCTTTTTGTCCGGTAATAGCCGTAAGTTCATCAACAGAAACTTCAATAAGTTTCTTATCAAAAACAGCTTGTCCAACACCGCGGTTCACTACTATTTTTCGCAAACGCGGTACTTGCATAATTGTCTTGTATCCGAATTCTTTAGTCAAATTCGGTACAATTTCTTTTTCGTATTTTTCCTTAAGTCTGGGAACGTACCTTTTTGTATCCATCACTTAAGTTCCTCCCCTGATTTTTTTGCGTATCTAACTAATTTACCTTTATCATTTAATTTACGACCTACTCTTGTAGGTTTCCCGGTTTTGGGATCGACTGGAAGCACATTAGAAATATGTATAGGTGCTTCTCTTTTAATTATTCCTCCTTCGGGATAATCTTTGTTTGGCTTGGTGTGTTTATGAATAAAATTTACACCTTCAATGATTACACTTTCTTTTTTGGGAAGCACTCCCAACACTTTGCCTTTGTGTCCTTTGTAATTTCCGGCAATTACAATTACTTCGTCTCCCTTCTTTACATGAAATTTTTTAGGCATTTTTTTAAATTTTAAAGTACTTCTGGTGCTAACGATATTATTTTCATATACTTCTTTTCCCTTAATTCGCGGGGAACCGGTCCGAATACACGAGTTCCTCTCATTTCACTCGCATTATTGATCAAGATGCATGCATTGTCATCGAATCTGATATAAGATCCATCTTTCCTTCTAATTTCCTTTTTTGTCCTTACCACAACGGCTTTTGTCACGGTGCCTTTTTTCATTCCGCTGGAGGGTATTGCAGACTTAACTGTGACTACGATAACGTCTCCCACAGAAGCATATTTCTTTCCGCTTCCGCCCAGAATACCAATACACAAAACTTCTTTTGCACCGCTATTATCTGCTACATTAAGTCTGGTTTCTCTCTGTATCATAATTATTTAACCTTTTCAATGATTTCTACTAAACGCCATCTTTTGGTTTTACTGAGTGGGCGTGTTTCCATTATTTTAACGATATCACCTTCGCTACATTCGTTTTTTTCGTCGTGAGCATAAAATTTTTTCGTAAGTTTAATAAACTTACCGTATTTGGGGTGTCTTTGTTTTCTTTCAACGGCTACCACAATGGTTTTGTCCATTTTATTGCTCACAACTAAACCAATCCTTTCTTTCCTCAGATTTCTTATTTTGTTTTCCATCAGAAACTAATTTTATTTTTTACTTTCTTCGAGTTGTCTTCTTCTTAATTCGGTTTTCAACCTTGCTATAGTTCTTCTAACATTTCTGATTTCTAAAGGATTTTCCAAAGGAGAAATTGCATGGTTCATTTTCATTTTGACCAAGCGTATTTTTTCTTCTTCTATCCTTTCGATCATTTCTTTGGTAGAGAGTTGTCTTATTTCTGAATTTTTCATCGCTCTAAATTTTAATCATCAAATTTATAATCTCTCCTTACTACAAATTTTGTAGTAACAGGTAATTTTTGTGCACCTAACCTTAGAGCTTCTTTTGCTACTTCGAAAGGCACTCCATCTATTTCAAACAATATTCTACCGGGAGTAACAGGAGCGACAAATCCTTCCGGAGCTCCCTTTCCTTTACCCATACGAACTTCATTAGGTTTTTTTGTTATAGGTTTATCCGGAAATATCCTGATCCACAATTGACCTTCACGTTTCATATAACGTGTTATAGCCTGACGAGCAGCCTCTATTTGTCTCCCTGTAATCCATTTAGATTGAAGGGACTTTATTGCAAACGACCCAAATGCTATTTCGTGTCCTCTTTGGGCTATCCCTTTCATTTTACCCTTTTGCTGCCTTCTGTATTTTGTTTTCTTTGGTTGTAACATTGCTAAAAAATTTAGGTTGCAAAGATAATACTTTTTTGTTAACTTTTAATTATTTTCTTTTATACCGTCTTCCACCTCTTGAACTCTTTGCTTTAAAATTTGGAGATAAGTCTCTTCTTCCGTAAACTTCGTCTCTAAATATCCACACCTTAACACCTATTAAACCAAGTTTTGTAAGTGCTTCTGCTAAAGCATAATCAATATCTGCTCTAAAGGTATGCAAAGGGATTCTTCCTTCTTTGTATGTCTCTGTACGAGCCATTTCTGCTCCATTCAAACGTCCTGATACTTGTACTTTTATACCTTTGGCTCCCATTCTCATTGTAGAAGCTATAGCAGATTTTATTGCTTTTTTATATGCGATACGACCTTCTATTTGTCTTGCAATATTATTTGCAACCAATGTAGCTTCTAATTCAGCTCTTCTTATTTCAAAGATATTGATTTGTATTTCTTTCTTTTCGTTATTTGCCAAAGTTTCTTTATTTATTTTTCGTTTAGCTTTTTCGCGAGCATCTTTTTCCAAAAGTTTTTTTATTTCTTCTTTAAGCTTATCTACTTCTTGTCCACCCTTACCAATAATAAGACCGGGACGAGCTGTGTGTATTGTTATGGTAATAAGCTTAGGAGATCTTTCAATTGCTATTTTTGAGATTCCCGCATTAGGTATTCTGGCGTTAATATACTTTCTGATTTTGTTATCTTCAATCAAGTATTCTGAATAGTTTTTTCCGCCGTTCCAAACAGAGTCCCATCCTCTGATAAAACCTAACCTATTTGCAATCGGATTTACTTTTTGTCCCATTACTTATCTTCTTTTTTATTATTTATTTCTTTGTTTTCGGTTTCTTTATTCAAAGCATCCACAACTATAGTTACATGACTAGAGCGTTTTCTTATTCTATGAGCTCTACCATGAGGAGCAGGCTGAATTCTTTTTAAAGTTCTGGATTGATCTACAAAAATTTCTTTAACATACAATCCCGTCATATCAGCGTCAGGATTTTTGCTTTGCCAATTTGCAATAGCAGATACCAGAAGTTTTTCCATCGGTATGGATGCATGTTTTGTATTAAATCTCAGTACATTTAATGCTTCATTTACTTCCATACCTCTAATAAGGTCTGCCAATAATCTTACCTTTCTTGGAGACATTCTGAGGTCTCTCAATATTGCATAGGCTTTATTCTTTCTTTGTTCTTTTAATCTTTCAGCCATTAATCTTTTTCTAGCACCCATTTTCTAACTATTTTATTTTTTATTCTTTTTACCACCGTGTCCTCTAAATGTTCTGGTAGGTGCAAATTCTCCTAACCTGTGTCCTACCATATTTTCAGTAATATAAACCGGCACAAAACCTTTTCCATTGTGCACAGCAATTGTGTGACCTACAAAATCTGGAGTAATCATTGAGGCTCTCGACCAGGTTTTTATTGTTCTTTTTTTACCTGATTCGTTCATTTCGAGTATTCGCCTCATCAGTTTATAATGAACGTAAGGTCCTTTTTTAAGCGATCTTGCCATATCTTACATTATTTTTTTCTGCGTTCAACAATGTATTTGTTTGAATATTTTTTTCTATTTCTTGTTTTTTCACCTTTTGCATAAAGCCCTTTTCTACTTCTTGGATGTCCTCCGGATGCTTTACCTTCACCACCACCCATTGGATGGTCAACGGGGTTCATAGCTACACCTCTTGTTCTTGGGCGTTTACCTAACCAACGTTTACGACCTGCCTTTCCATGAGAAACCAGCCTGTGATCAGGATTGGATACTGTTCCGATTGTTGCTTTGCAAGTTACTAATATTTTTCTTACTTCACCGGAACCTAATTTTACATTTGCATATTTCCCTTCCCTAGAAACTAAAGTTGCATAAGTTCCTGCACTCCTTGCCAACTGTCCTCCTCTACCTGGATGTAATTCCACATTATGAATAAGAGTTCCTAATGGTATATCAGACAAATAAAGTGAATTACCTACTTCTGGAGCAGCATCTTTTCCACTCATTATCTCTTGTCCGACTTTAATTCCGTTAGGAGCAATTATATATCTTTTTTCTCCATCTTTGTACACAACCAATGCTATTCTTGCACTTCTATTTGGATCGTATTCTATAGACTTAACAACTGCAGGTATTCCTTCTTTATCTCTCTTGAAATCTATGATCCTGTATTTTCTTTTATGACCTCCACCTCTGTAACGAACGGTCATTTTACCTTGATTGTTCCTACCACCTGTTTTTTTAAGCGGTCTTAACAATGACTTTTCCGGAGTTGATTTTGTTATTTCGGAAAAATCCGATATAATTTTATGCCTCAATCCCGGTGTTATCGGTTTAAATTTTTTCACTCCCATTTTCTTACTTCATTAAATGTTACTAAAAAAGTCTATACTATCACCTTCTTTCAATGTAACTACTGCCTTTTTAAAAGCTTCTGTCCTTCCTGATATTATCCCAGATTTGGTATATCTGCTTCTCACTTTACCTTTATAGGTCATTGTATTTACATCAATCACCTCAACATTATACATTTCTTCAACGGCCTTTTTTATGTCCAATTTATTAGCATTTTTAGCTACTATAAAGGCATACTTATTGAGTTTTTCACTAAGTTTAGTGTACTTTTCTGTTACTATTGGCCTTTTTAAAATTTCCAATTTCATGCCTAATTATTTTTAAGGATATCTTCTATTATCTTAATACTAGATTCAGTAAGAATCAAGTTATTGGCATCTAAGATCCTATATGTGTTTAATTTATCTGCCAATTCAACTCTCACTTTTGGTAAATTCCTTGCCGACAATATTACATTTCGGTCGGAAGCATGTATTACAAATGTTGTTTTATCGTCAAGATTCAAGTTATCTAAAACTTCAACAACTTGCTTAGTTTTGATTTTTTCAAATGTGAAATCTTCAACTACTTTTATACTATTTTCTCTCATTTTATAAGTAAGAGCACTTCTTCTCGCAAGTTGTTTTACCTTTTTGTTTAATTTAATTTTGTATTTTCTCGGTCTTGGTCCGAATATTCTACCACCACCAACAAAAACTGGTGATTTTATACTACCGGCTCTTGCAGTACCAGTTCCTTTTTGTCTTTTAATTTTTCTGGTACTATACGCTACTTCACCTCTTTCTTTGGTTTTGTGTGTACCTTGACGTTGATGGGCAAGATATTGCTTTACATCAAGATAAATTACATGATCATTAGGATTTTCAACATTAAATACTGAATCATCCAAATTGATTTTTCTGCCGGTTTCTTTCCCTTCTATGTTATAAACAGTTACTTCCATTATTTCAAAATTTTAACAAATGAACCTTTATGTCCGGGTACAGACCCCTTAACTACCATAATGTTTTTGTCCGGGAAAACTTTCATCACTTTCAAGTTGATTGCCTTAACCTGGTTACCACCGTCTCGACCTGCCATTCTAATTCCTTTAAAAACTCTTGACGGATAAGATGAAGCACCGATTGAACCCGGGTGTCTTTGTCTGTTGTGTTGTCCGTGTGTTCTTTCCCCAACACCACCAAAGCCATGTCTTTTTACCACACCTTGAAACCCTTTTCCTTTTGTTATACCGATTACATCAACGAATTTATCTTCTTCGAAAATGTCAAGGGTAATAACATCACCGGGTTTCCATTCATCTTTGTAGTTTTTAAATTCAGCAACTACTCTTTTAGGAGTGGTCTTAGCTTTTTTGAAATGACCCAATAATGGCTTTGGGGTATTTTTTTCTTTTGCTTCTCCATATGCAACTTGAACAGCTGCATAACCGTCTTTTTCAGGAGTTTTTACTTGTGTAACAACACAAGGACCAACTTCTAAAACGGTACATGCAACATACTTACCGTTTTCGTCATAAAGAGAAGTCATTCCTAATTTTCTTCCTATCAATCCAGCCATCGTTTAAATGTTTTATAGTTTAATCTCAACATCAACTCCGCTAGGTAATTCCAACCTTGTTAATGCATCTATTGTTTTGTCATTTGATTGATAGATATCTATCAATCTTTTGTGCGTATTCAATTCAAATTGTTCTCTAGACGTTTTGTTTACAAACGTTGAACGGAGCACTGTAAAAATTTTCTTTTTTGTAGGAAGTGGTATAGGACCACTTACTATTGCTCCTGTCGATTTTACTGTTTTCACCAACTTTTCGGCCGTTCTTTCCACCAAATTGTGGTCGTAAGATTTTAACTTTATTCTAATCTTTTGACTTGCCATAACTTTTACATATTTAAAATTTCAGATGCTTTTTCATCGGGAACTTGTTCGTAATGTGAAAATTCCATGGTAGATGATGCTCTACCGGATGATAAGGTACGAAGCACTGTTACATAACCAAACATTTCGGCCAGCGGCACTTCGACTTTTATAACTTTTGCATTTCCTCTTGTATCAATATCTACTATCTTCCCTCTTCTCCTGTTTAAATCGCCAATTATATCACCCATATATTCTTCCGGAGTAACTACTTCCATTTTCATTATAGGTTCAAGCAGTACGGGTCCTGCTTTAGGAGCTGCAGATTTGAAAGCCAATTTAGCTACTATTTCAAAAGATAATGAATCAGAGTCAACACTATGATAGGCTCCATCAAGCAATTCAACTTTCAAATTCTCTACAGGGAATCCCATTAGCGGACCATTCCTCATAGCTTCTTTAAATCCTTTTTCAACAGCCGGAACATATTCCCTGGGGACATTCCCTCCTTTTACAAGGTTAGTGAATTGCAATCCTTTAACTCCTTCGTCTGCAGGGCCAATCTTAACAACGATATCGGCAAACTTACCTCTACCCCCTGTTTGTTTCTTGAATGTTTCATGGTGATCTACGGTAGAAGTCAAGGCTTCCTTGTAGGCTACTTGTGGTTGTCCTACACGGCATTCTACACCAAATTCCCTTTTGAGTCTGTCAATAATGATTTCAAGGTGCAACTCACCCATTCCTCTGATAATAGTTTGTCCCGTATTTTCTTCTGTCTGTACAGTAAAAGTAGGATCCTCTTCCATGAGTTTACTTAAAGCATTCCCAAGTTTATCTACATCAGCTTGAGAAACAGGTTCTACTGCAATACCAATAACAGGTTCAGGGAATTCCATTGATTCGAACACAATCGGGTGTTTGCTATCAGACAACGAATCTCCCGTCTTAATATCTTTGAACCCTACTGCAGCACAAATATCTCCGGCTTCTACTTGAGGTATGGGATTTTGCTTGTTTGCGTGCATTTGATACAAACGTGTGATTCTTTCTTTCTTGCCGGTACGTGCATTAAACACTTGTTCGCCAGCTTTTAATACACCCGAGTAAACACGCATATATGCAAGTCTTCCCACAAAAGGATCGGTTGCAATCTTAAATGCCAAAGCAGCAAAAGGCTCGTTGTTGGAAGGCTTTCTTGTTATTTCATTCCCATTTAGATCTGTTCCTTTAACTTCGCCTATATCCAACGGACTTGGCAAAAAAGCAGCAATTGCATCCAATAGCCTTTGAATTCCTTTGTTTTTGAAAGCCGACCCTGCCAAAACTGGAACTAACTTAAGGTCAAGCACAGCCTTTCTGATTGCATCTTTGATTTCGTGTACTTCAAGGCTGTTTTCGTCTTCAAAGAATTTTTCCAACAAAGCATCATCTTGCTCAGCAACAGCTTCGATTAACTGAGCTCTCCATTCATGCACTTCATCTTTCATTTCTTCAGGCACATCCATATAATCATAAGTTGTACCCAATTTATCATCATCACGCCAAATGATTGCCTTGTTTTCAATAAGATCAACAACACCACTGAAAGTATCTTCTCTTCCTATGGGTAATTGGATAGGTATTGCATTTGCACCTAATTTACTTCTTATTTGTTGAACAACTCCTAAAAAATCAGCACCAACCCTATCCATTTTGTTAACAAAAGCAATTCTAGGCACATGGTACTTATTAGCTTGCCTCCACACTGTCTCAGACTGAGGTTCTACACCACTCACAGCACAAAAAACTGCAATTGAACCATCCAGAACCCTTAAAGATCTTTCAACTTCAACGGTAAAGTCAACGTGTCCCGGAGTGTCAATAATATTTATTTGATGCTCCTGAGCTTCGTACTTCCAAAAACAAGTAGTAGCAGCCGATGTAATCGTGATACCACGTTCTTGCTCTTGCACCATCCAGTCCATTGTGGCGTTCCCTTCGTGGACTTCTCCAATCTTATGAGTGATACCGGTATAATACAAAATACGTTCTGTAACAGTTGTTTTACCGGCATCGATGTGTGCCATGATACCTATATTCCTCAAATATTTCAAATCTCTCTTCGCCATATCCTTTTCTTCTTCTTTTAATACTGCTGCTTTGTTAGAATTTAAAGTGCGAAAATGCTTTGTTTGCTTCTGCCATACGGTGCATATCTTCTTTCTTCTTGTAAGCACCTCCTTCTTTGTTGTATGCAGCCAAAATTTCCGCTGCCAACTTTTCGGACATTGATTTTCCTGATCTCTGTCTTGCAAACTTAATGATAAACTTGTGGCTCAAAGAAATTTTCCTGTCCGGTCTTACTTCTACCGGTACTTGGAAGTTTGCACCACCAATTCTTCTACTTTTTACTTCTACTGCGGGAGTTACGTTGTCCAATGCTTCCTGCCAGATTTCCAAAGCTGATTTTTCTTTGTCTTTTTTTCTTTTATCTATGATCTCCAGTGATTGGTAAAAGATACTGAGAGCCTTGTTTTTTTTACCATCTAACATTAAATCATTAACAAACCTTGTAACTCTTTCATTACCGAATTTTGGATCCGGCATTCTTTTCCGCGGTTTTGGTCTACCTTTCCTCATAATCTACTACTTTTTAGGTTTTTTTGTACCATACTTAGATCTAGCTTGTTTTCTGTTTTCCACCCCTGCCGTATCGAGTGCGCCTCTAATAATGTGATAACGTACACCGGGTAAGTCTTTTACACGACCTCCCCTTACCAATACGATCGAGTGTTCTTGAAGGTTGTGCCCTTCTCCAGGGATGTAAGCGTTTACCTCTTTACCGTTTGTAAGCCTTACACGCGCTACCTTACGCAAAGCTGAATTAGGTTTCTTTGGCGTGGTTGTATAAACCCTCAAACAAACCCCTCTTCTCTGCGGACATGCATTTAATGCTGGCGCCTTGCTCTTGTAAACTTTCCTCTTTCTCCCTTTTCTAATTAACTGTTGTATTGTTGGCATTCCTCTTAAATTTTATATAGTTACAATTTGCTGAAAATTGGTGTGCAAAGATAGTTATTTTTTTATTCACAGCAGTTTAACTTAAAAAAAAAATTTCCTACACATCTAATTAGCACTAAAAAATAATATATTGTATTACCATAAAAATATATTTTGCGGTATTAAATTGAAAACAGAAAGGTATATGGAAAGAGAAATACCACAAGAAACCCAATAAATCAAGTAACTTGTGGTATTAAAATTGACACATCATTTTTTCTCAAACACATAAAGTGCGCCATTTTCATTATATAAATGAAGTTTATTCTTATTAATTTTAAACTTAAATCTTGTTGTATCTTTTTTATTACCAATCCCAATTATTGTGTCATTGCTAATCGTGTAAACATAGGTTTCTAAAGTATCTCCTTTTTTACTGATAATAAAAATTTTATCTTTTTTAAATTCAACATGGTCTACACCTGCCAACATATAACCAAAAATAGCATATGTCTCTAAAACAACAGAAGAATCTTTGGGGTTTTGTGGAGTCTCACCACTTGTAAATTTCCAACTCCCCTGAATTTTCCTATTCGGAGGATTATTACATGCCATAATTGTAAATGCTACAATTCCAATAAACAATATTTTTTTCATAGTTGTAAAATTTTTTTTAACAATCATCCCACGGATAATTGATATTTACCGTAACGTTTACATTAACAAAATTTCTTTCTAAATTATAAAATTCTTTTGATATCCTCTTTATTTATTCAAGAAGCTTACTTTTAACTTCTTTCTCATTTAAAATATCAGGCACAGGCTTTTCACCTTTAATCCACTTAATTTTTGTTACTTCTTTTAAATAATTGGAATTTAAAACAATATTGATATCATTGCCAGAAGAACCGCCAGAATGTGCCAGACCAAAAGATAATGTTCCATGTGGACAATTTTCACACCCCAGATAAAGTAACAGTGCCACTAAAATTATTGATAACAACTTTTCCCCATGAAAGAGAAACATCTAAATCGCCTTCAATATGAACGATACAACCTTCTTTCGATGTAATTACTTTGTCAACATGTAGTTTCATGATAAAAATATTTTTAATTTTGCCTACTCTTTAAGGTTTTCGGCTTCCCCTTTTTAATTATATACAAAAATAATAAAAAAAAATTAAATATGTTTAATTATCAATCACATAATCATAGTATAACTATAGTAAAGATGGATTTTTTAATTAAATGTTAATAAATATTTATTACTTTATTAAGACAAACATGTATGTTTTGTTAA
>JALTDM010000058.1 GCA_027074135.1 Bacteroidales bacterium | reverse complement strand
CCCATGCCGGGAATGGTGGCGAGTTTTTCCTTGATCAGATTGCCAAGGTCGCCAACAGCAGGTGCAACAACCTGGAGAAGATAATCAAACCGGCCGGCAACATGATAGCAGGCACGAACACTGGAAATTTTTCTGATTTCATCTTCCAGAACTTTAATATCACTGACCCTGTGGCGATCAAGGGAAATACAGGCGAAACCCTGGGCTTTCAGGCCCATTTTTTCGGGATCAACAACAGCACGGTATCCTTTTATAATTCCTTTATCTTCAAGCTTTTTAACCCTGTCAAGCATGGTGGAGGGCGCAAGGCCTGCCTCATTTGCAAGTTCACGGTTCTTTTTTCGTCCATTTTTTTGTAATGCTTTTAGGGTCTGTATGTCTATATTATCCATGGATTCTCCTATAAATTTATATTTGAATATATCAAATTAAGTTCATTTATATAAATAAATTACCAAATAACATTTTAATGTCAAGATAAAATAAAAAATAATATTTGATAAATTTTAAAATATATAGAATTTTATTCTACATAGTATTCAGAATCGGCGTAAAAAGGCCTGTAACTGATACAACTTTTCTGGCTAATCCTGCAATTGTAATTACTTGCTGTAAGGCTGTGTGATGTGATAAAAAATAAAATTACTGATTGTATGAAAAAAAGCTTATTATTCAACGATTGTTTTTAAAATAACGATTGGTTTTAAAAAAACAGGCAATTTAAATGCATAAAAAAAACGGTAATACAGAATTCGGACTGATCCGACACGGTGAAACCCTTTGGAATATGGAAAAACGAGTTCAGGGACAGAAAAATTCGCCTCTTTCAGAAAACGGTATTAAAATGGCTGAAACCTGGGGACAAATTTTACGGGGCAGGGGGTATGACCGTATCCTTGCAAGTGATCTGGGACGAACCATGGAAACTGCTGCTGTTATAAACAAATTTCTTCATGTTCCTGTTTCAGAAGAAAAAAGATTAAGGGAAATGGACTGGGGAAGCTTTACAGGCAGGATTTATCGGAATGTGA
>JALTDM010000057.1 GCA_027074135.1 Bacteroidales bacterium | reverse complement strand
TTTTTGAACCATCCGTCATAATCCGGAGGAGAAAAGAATCTTATTTTAGTTATTAAATTATAGTTTTCGTCATAATAGTATTCGTACTTATCAGTTCCTATCCAATAACTTACATTAGACTGCCAATGATATTCGGCTTCCATAATAAGGGTGTCGTTAGAATCATATGCGTATTCATATTTCCAGCTATTATTCCAAGTGTTGTCGGATGAATTCCAATAATACCAAATATTTAAAACTTGCAAAGTATCTGAAACATAGGTGTATGTGTATATCCCTTTTTTATAATATCCCCAAGTGCTGTCTTCTGTATTCCACGAATAATAATAAATAGAGTCGGTTTTGTTGTCAGTGTTGTAGTAATACACTTGTTTTTCATTGTAGGTCCAATTGTCTGTACTGTCGTTCCAAATGTAGTACAATGTCAGAGTAAGGTTACCGGTAGCATCATAATTGTATTCGCATTTTTCAGAGTAGAGCCAACCGTTTGCCGAAGTATCCCAGGTGTATTTGACTTCCGATATTTTATTATTGTTCGTATCGTAAGCATATTCGTATTTTTCGTTGTAAATCCAGTCAGATGATGAATTGTCCCAACCGTATTTTATTTGAGATGTTTTATTATTGTTACCGTCAAAAGAATATTCGTATTTCTCTATTCCTTTCCAATTTCCGCCTGTTGTGTCCCAATAGTAGTAATCATAAAGAGTCAAATTATTATTTCCGTTGTAGTTCCATTCCCATAAAGTGTCTCCAATAAAAGAGTTTACGGTATGGTCATAGTGGTATGTTGCTTCTAATGTTTTATTGTTGTGAGCATCGTAATTATAAATAATCATCCCTTCCAAAGTAGAATCAATTACATTTGAATTACTGTCCGTGCTGAATGTATAGCAATACACAGTATCAATTTTCTGAGCGTTTGATTTTACTGCAAACAGCATTAATATTGCAGTGAGTGTGATTATTATTGTTTTCATAGTTTTATGATTTTTTGTTGATAAATATCTTTTTTTGTAATAATTTTAATCATATAAATTCCTGACGGCTTGCCGGATATATCAATTTGAAATTTATCATTTACGGGTTTTATTTTCATAGTCAATTCTCCGAAACAATCATAAACAAAGACTTCGGAGTTTTCGTTATTGTTGCTTAACGAAACAGTATATTTCCCGGCAGACGGATTAGGATAAATTTTTACATCGGTGTTTTCAGTTACGGAAAAAATATTTAGCCGTTTATTGTTAAAGTCGGTACCAGTGCTGTCAAAAAATACGCTGCAAGAGATACAGGGTAGGCTACCTAATTTAGCCGTAAAATTTGCACCTGTTTCTGTTTCGAAATTTTCAAGTACTATTTCGTCTATAGCAGTGTAAGTTACTGTTTCCTCTGATGCAATTGTAATAGGTTCGGGACTACTGTAAATGATTCGGGCACCAGGGTAAAAGTAAAGCGAACTGTCTGTATTTTCATAATATTGATAAACAACCAAACTATCATATTCACATGTGTCTGTATATGTTGGTGTCAGATTTATTATTGCATTTTGATGTGTATAGTACCCCATATCTGTTTCGTCTAAAGAATAATAGTAGCCGGATTGGGTCCCGTACCAACCGTAATTAAAGTGAAACAGGGTATCAGTGTTGTTTACCAGTTCCCAACCGTCGCATACAAAAGCATGACAATTATTTTGTTCTCCGCATCCTGAGTAAAATACAGGAAGATGATTATTCAAATTATCACATAATATGCTGTCATAATAAGAGTGATTGCTGTCGGTACGCCATATTTGTATTGCATCGCTAAACTTGAATGTATCTTTTAACACCTTGTATGCATCTGAAATATAAGCTAAAGATACCCCACAACCATAATCTACATTTATAAGTTCGGAAATGTTTATGTAAAGATTTGCAATTTGTCGTTTTTGGATTTCATAGTATATGTCTGATGTATCTAATACGTCTGGCATATTATCCCAATCGAATACGCTACATTTGGGTTGTTTCCAATATTTTAATATTTGTGCCATTGCTATTGCAACACAACATGCAATTGCATGATTACAATAAGTAGTGTCTCCATTATTATCTACATCATATGTTGATGGCAGATAATAATTATATGCATAAGGATCGTAACCATGATTTGCTCCACCAAATCCCCATTTAGTAGTGAGTAATGGTGGTACCACAACAATAGTTTCTTTTGAGTTGTTTATATTGCCTGACAGTAACTTGTTCCATACGTCAGGGTAGTTTTTTGCGAGGTCTTTGGGTGAGTGGAAGTTTTTCACTTTGGCATCGTATATATAATGGTCGTATAGGTCAAACCATAACTTGGCAGGCGGTATAATCGGTTCTGTCCAAGAACTTTCCAGCGAGTGTGCAAGTATGGGGTTCAGGCTTTTGTCGGTGGATAGTGCTACCCAATCGTTGTTGTCAAACACTGCTACGGCATAGGTTTCCACACCGTCCAGTTTGTTTATAATCAGGTTTTTTATTTTAGCATTTTTCTTTTCGGGCTTGTTCCACGTTATGGATTTGTAAAAGTTTTGGGCGGCAGTACGCAGTTCGGTTTCACTTACCGGCTGCGAGAATACCGTTAGACCCGCTGATATTAAAATGAGTATTATTAGTAATTTTTTCATTGTTTGCAGATTTTAACGGTTGTTTTTCTCTTTTTTCAGTTGGTCAATTTGTTTTTGCAAGTCAATGATGTATAGAGTAAGTTCTTCCACTTTTTGTAGCAGGAGTTTGTTCATTTGTGCTACATCTATACCGTTTTTCTTCACTTCGTTTTCAGATGGGATATCTGGTAAGTGTTTGTTGGCTTTTATATAATTTTCCAGTTCGGCTAAACTTTTCAGTTTGTAATTTTTCTCAAATACTTCATCGCTCCAATCGTGTGTATTAACTACGATTTTCAAGAAGTGAGCCGTGCCTTTTACTGCAAGTTTGTAACCGTTGGGATTGGTTGTTCCAATTCCTACATTATTATCTTTGCTTATATATAAACTTGTATTGTTTGAATTACGGAATGTTATGCTGCCTTGTTCTTGTAAGTTGATTACGGCATCGTTATCAGATACTTCAAACAATAATCCGTCTGTAACTTCGGTTCCGGTAGTATTGTTGGTAAGTTGTATTGCCGCATAATCTTTCTCGTCAACAGTACCCAATGAAATATTACCAACATTGCTAATACCGAGAAACTTATTTTTGTTATTTGAAATGCCTCCATTGGAATTTTCAGTTTTTTTCAATTTTAATCCGTGAGGGTCTACTTGTCCGCCTGTTGTGCTGGTTCCGTGCACATGCAAGTCATGTTTTGGTTCCATAATTCCGATACCTACATATCCGTTGTTTTTTATTACTGCTCTGTTTGTAGCATTAGTTTTAAATATAAGGTCTGCGTTTTCTTGTTGGTTGATAATGCCTGTAATACCGTCTAATCCGATTAATAATCCTTCGGTTGGAGATACTGAAATCATTCCTGTGTTTCCACTACCGTTAGCAAATTGCATAAATACATTGGGGCTTGTGTTTTGTTCTTTGACGAGTAATAAGTTATACGAAGGTTGGACATAGTTTCCTATTGTTACCTTTTTTCTATGGTAGAGCCACCCGTCAAAATTTGATGCTCCCGTACCAATAGGACTTTGAGAAAAAACATTTAAATTGCTAATGAGAATAAAAAATAATAATGTGAACAGTTTTTGAAAAGATTTACAACATGCTTGTTGCTTGTTGCTTGTTGCTTGTTGCTTGTTGCTTCATAACTTTTTATTTTTTAGGCAAAATTAGTCAAATAATGTTTTATAAACAAAAAAAATTATATTTTAATAAAAAAATTATCCCAAATTACGCAATATCTAGTAACCTAACTTATTAACTTCAGGGGAACAAGTGCTTTCGCAAAATCTGTCCTTTACAAAAAAGGTAAAATAAATTTCCTTCATAATTTTTAGTATTACGCTAAGTTATAAGGCTAAAGCCTGAAGATGAATTACTTTTCATATCCCTACCTTAAAAGGCAGAGCTATTCACAAAATATGGTTTTTTGAATAAATGATAACTGGGCTAAAGCCCGTTTAACCATCTGTTGTCACCCACTGTTACCGCACGATTGTATCGTGTGGTAAATTTGTATGCGACTGAGTCACAATAATTTATGCCCTGCACGAAAGATGCATGCGGTAGCGCTATAAAAATGATTAGCACCGTCTTTTAAGGCGGTGTTAAAATATTTACATTAAAAATTTTTGGCTTTAGCCACAGAATTTTAATAACAATTTAATTTTCTAATGCGTAATTTGGTTTATTATTTGAATACAAAAGCAGTAAAGAATTTTATTTTGAAAAACCTCACTTATCCGGCATAAAATTTTCTACCTTTGTGCCTTATTTTGGTAGAGATGAATAAAAAAAGGAGTGACTACGAACTTTTGGCACCTGTGGGCACATTCGAATCTCTTGCCGCTGCCGCACAAGCAAAGGCAGACGGGATTTATTTTGGTGTAGAGCAGCTTAATATGCGTGCCAAAAGCACAAATAATTTTAAAATATCCGACCTTCCCGAAATAGTTAAGCGTGCACACTCAAGCGGAATGAAGGCTTATCTGGCTTTGAACACAGTTATTTACGACCACGAAATCGGCTTGATGCACGAATTGGCAGACAGGGCAAAAGATGCAGGTGTAGATGCAATAATTGCAAGCGATCAGGCTGTAATTCATTATGTTAATTCAATTCGAGCATCTGTTCATATTTCATTATATAACTTTAATTAAAAACAATTTTACCGGTATATCTTTTACTGCCATTGGATAAGACAATGTTATATAAGCCTTTAAAGTTTTTATTTTCTAAGATTAACTTGTCATAAGGTTTGTATATAAGAGATTGTTGAACTAATTTTCCTGCACTGTCATAAATGAAAAGAGTTAAAGCTTCTTCTTCCTTGAAATCATCCGGTATTTTAATTTTAAAAGAATTTGTTGCCGGATTTGGATAAACATTCAAGTCATTAGTTTTGTATAACCAAGTATCTCCTCCATTTGTTGTTTTTAGAACAGTCAGTCCTGAGAAAATAAACCCGACCAGAGAATTTTCTAAGAAATAAACTTTTGTTAATGAAGATTTAATCGGACAAAATTGGGTATACCAAGTAGCACCATAATCGTTGGTTTTAAGAATTAATCCAGAATTTCCTACAACATAACCTGAGTTATTTGTAATAAAAAATACTGAATTCAGCTTTGTGTTAAATCCAGTATTTCTAATTTGCCAGGTATCACCCAAATTATTAGTGTATAAAACAATTCCCGAATCTCCTGTAATATATCCGGCTTCCGGAGATGGAAAGTATATGTCACTGAAATTTTGATTAGTATCTTGATAAACAATATTATAACCTGTAGATGGAGTATATTTTACAATTAAAGTATTCTTGTTTGATGAAAATGAGGATGAACACAAAAAAATGCCCACGGTATCAAGTGGGAACCACATCTTTTTAGGTGTGTATGTTAAAAATGTGTCTGTTTGATAATTATTATTGTTTTTAAAATATTGTACAGTAACGAAGTTGCTGTCTACATATAATTTGTAATACCAACTTAGTACTTTATAATTACTTGTATCATGTGCAAAAAAATCAATATAATATCCACCACAAGAATTTAAAGATTTCCAATTTTCTCCTTCTTTTTTATATTCAATCATTAAGGAACCATCAAAATTCCATAAAAAATAAATAAATGGTTTAAAATATTTAACAGCTTTGGCTACATAGTAACATTCTCCTAAAAAAAAATCAGTACTCCAAGATTCGCAATTATTTGTAGTTTTTTTCACATAGATACTATTTGCACTACTGGGGGTGGGGGCATAACTTGTATAGCAATAATATCCTGTGCTATCATTAATGAATATTGCATTTTTATATTCAGTTGTAAACTCAGGAATAAAAGGAATGTTTATATGACAACAGTAATGCCATTGCGATAAACTTGAAAAAGAAATAAAAAATGTGAAAATAAGTAGATTTAATAGTTTTTTCATATTCTTTGTTTAATTATATGCGAATTTAATTCAAAAAAATTATTTGCTTATAAAATTCTTAATAATTTTCTACCTTTGTGCCTTATTTTGGTAGAGATGAATAAAAAAAGGAGTGATTACGAACTTTTGGCACCTGTGGGCACATTCGAATCTCTTGCCGCCGCCGCACAAGCAAAGGCAGACGGGATTTATTTTGGTGTGGAGCAGCTTAATATGCGTGCCAAAAGCACAAATAATTTTAAAATATCCAACCTTCCCGAAATAGTTAAGCGTGCACACTCAATTGGAATGAAGGCTTATCTGGCTTTGAACACAGTTATTTACGACCACGAAATCGGCTTGATGCACGAATTGGCAGACAGGGCAAAAGATGCTGGTGTAGATGCAATAATTGCAAGCGATCAGGCTGTAATTCATTATGTTAATTCAATAGGTGTGCCTGTTCACATTTCCACACAGGTGAACGTGTCGAACATAGAAACATTGAAGTTTTATGCCAAGTATGCCGATGTAATGGTGCTAGCCCGTGAACTTTCGTTAAGTCAAGTAAAGTTTCTCACCCAAAAGATTGAAGAAGAAAACATCACAGGATTTTCGGGCGAAAAAATCAGGATAGAGATTTTTATTCACGGAGCACTTTGTATGGCAATATCAGGTAAGTGCTATATGAGTTTGCACGAATTCAATTCTTCCGCCAACCGTGGAGCTTGCCAGCAAACTTGCCGCAGGTCTTACATTGTTACCGACAAAGAGACAGGTTACCAATTGGAAATTGACAACGAATACATTATGTCGCCAAAAGATTTGGCAACATTTTTCTTTTTTGACAAGATAATGGATAGCGGTGCTACCGTGTTTAAGATTGAAGGTCGTGCCAGAGGACCGGAATATGTGAAAACTACGGTGGAAGTTTACAATGATATAATTAATTCGGTACTTGACGGTACATATTCGCAAGAGAAAATAAAAGATTGGGAAACGGAATTATCAAAGGTGTATAACCGCGGATTCTGGGACGGGTATTATCTTGGCAGGAAATTGGGTGAGTGGAGTAATGTTCACGGCTCAAAATCTACACGCAAGAAGTTGTATCTCGGTAAGGTGAGTAATTATTTTACAAAAGCTGGTGTTGCTGAAGTAAAAGTTGAAGCTTTTGATATAAAAATAGGTGATACTCTTATGGTTATAGGTCCTACAACAGGTGTGATTGAAGTGAAAATTGACGAGATTCGTGATTTTGACGAAAATAAGGTGGATAAAGTAGAAAAAGGCGGTGTTGCTACATTCAAAGTAACTGAAAGACTTCGCCGTTCGGATAAAGTTTATAAAATTATTGAAAACTAAAACGAATTTATGTTATTATCACATGTAGCATATACGGTTGATATTTTTTCGTGGTGGATGATTTTGTTGTTGATTTTTGCGGGTTTTTTGGTTGGAATTATCAACACTTTTGCCGGTAGTGGTTCGGCAATAACTTACACTGTGTATATGATGCTGGGCTTGCCTGCAACTCTCGCCAACGGAACACTTCGTATTACCGTACTATTGCAGACATTGGCGGCTTCTTTTACATTTTTCAGAAAAAATGTTTTGGAGCTGAAAAAAGCATTGTTGCTTGGAATACCTACTGTCATTGGTTCGGTTGTGGGAGCTGAAATTGCTGTTAATATTGATGAAAGGTTGTTTCAGAAGATTCTCGGTTTTGCAATGCTTTTGATGCTGTTTTTTGTTCTCCGCAAGCCTGATGCCTGGATAAAGGGCAAAGCCCATAAAATAAAGCCGAAACCCACTTTTTTGCAAGTGATTATTTTTTTCTTGATAGGAATGTACGGCGGTTTTTTGCACATTGGTGTTGGGATATTCTTGCTTGCGGGATTGGTGCTCAATGCCGGCTATGATTTGGTAAAAGCAAATGCCATAAAGGTATTTATTGTGCTTATGTATAATCCGTTTGCTCTTGCAGTTTATATTCTCAGCGGTGAAGTGGATTTTGTATTGGGAAGTATAACGGCTATTGGTGGCTTGCTTGGCGGTTTTGTTGCATCTCATATGGCAGTAAAGAAAGGAGCCGGGTTTGCAAGGTGGATACTTATTATTGTTTTGGTTTTCTTTATAGGTAAACTTTTTGGATTGTATTCGTTTGCTTTTTGATATGGACTTGTCTGATGATTTTAGAATTATTTCATAAATATTTTGCAAAAAATTCTTACATTCGCATTTGTTAATCAAATAAAAAATTTATGGCACTTGATGTATTGTTAGGCTTGCAGTGGGGAGATGAAGGAAAGGGTAAGATAGTGGATGTTTTGTCCGAGAAATATGATATTGTGGCACGGTTTCAGGGCGGTCCCAATGCAGGTCATTCGTTGGAATTTGATGGGAAAAGTTTTGTTTTGCACCTCATACCTTCAGGTGTTTTCCGAAAGGGTGTTAAAAACTTGATAGGCAACGGTGTAGTGGTAAATCCCGTTACATTGCTTGAAGAAATCAGGGGTGTGGAAAAGTTTGGCATTGATGTAAAGGAAGCTCTTTACATTTCGCATAAAGCACATCTTATACTACCTACACACAAGGTACTCGACAAGGCATCTGAAATAGCAAAAGGCAAAAATAAAATCGGTTCAACGCTGAAAGGAATAGGGCCTGCTTATATGGATAAGATAGGCAGGAATGCTCTCAGGTTCGGGAATATTTTTATGCCGGATTTCAGGGAAAGATACGAACGCCTAAAGCAAAAACACTTCAAGTTGGTGGAAATGTATGTGAAAGATTTTGAATTTGATTTGGAAGAGGCTGAAAAAGAGTGGTTTGAAGCGATAGATGTGTTGAAAAACTTCAAGATTGTAAATGGCGAATATTTTGTAAATGAGGCTTTGGCTGACGGAAAAAATGTGTTGGCTGAAGGAGCACAAGGCACATTGTTAGATATTGATTTCGGCACATATCCTTATGTAACTTCGTCCAGCACCATTGCAGCGGGAGTTTCTACCGGATTGGGCGTTGCACCTTCCAAGATTAACAAAGTTTACGGCATTTTCAAAGCTTACATTACACGCGTGGGAAGCGGACCTTTCCCAACGGAACTTTTTGATGAAACAGGTGATAAGTTGAGGCAAGTAGGGCGTGAATTCGGTGCTACAACAGGCAGACCTCGTCGTTGTGGTTGGATGGATATGGTTGCACTGAAATATGCAGTGATGATAAACGGAGTAACTGACCTTATTATCACTAAGTCTGATGTCTTGAGTGGATTTGATGCTGTAAAAACCGGTGTGGCTTACAAGGTGAACGGAGAAGTAACGGCACAAATGCCTTTTGATGTTGCTGAAGTTGAAGAAGTGGTTTATAAAGAGTTTCCGGGCTGGAAAGAAGATTTGTCACAAAAGAAAACTTTTGAGGAACTGCCGCAAGAATTTAAGAATTATTTGAATTACATTGAAACTGAAACAAAAACTCCTGTAAGTATGATTTCTACGGGACCTGACAGGAATGAGATAATTTATAGATAAAATTGAATAATATTTGCAAAATATAAGTAAAAGCATAAAAAGTAGAGATTAAAGGAATAAAAAAGTGGAAAGAGTAGATATTGAATAAATAAGAGCTTCACAATGAAAAAATACATTCCCAACTTCATAACTTCATTAAATGTAGCATCGGGTTTTCTCGGGATAGTTTCGGCTATGGCGGGAGAACTTGTATGGGCATCGTATTTTGTGTTGGCAGCGATGTTTTTTGATTATATAGACGGTTTTGCAGCAAGATTGCTCAATGCAAAGAGTGAAGTTGGAAAGGAACTCGATTCGCTTGGAGATGTAGTGAGTTTCGGAGTAGCACCGGGTGTAATCCTGATTAGAATTATTGCCGGATTGTACGGAATTAGCGGAATTGACGGATTTATGCAGGCGGATTTTTGGCAAAAATTGATTGTTTTGTCACCTTTGTTGTTGCCTGTTTTTGCGGCACTCAGGCTTGCCAGGTTCAATGTTTATCAGAGCGACAGCAGTGATTTTACCGGTATGCCTGTTCCTTCGGTTGCATTATATTTTATTGCATTTCCACTTATACTTGCTTATGAAAAGGGCGGTTACTTTTACACTATGGCAACAAGTCCCTATTTTTATTTGCTTTCCGTTATTTTCTTTTCTTATATGATGGTTTCCAATGTTGGAATGTTTTCGTTCAAACTTAAGCGAGGAGAGGATGATAAAAATACTGATGCAGCATATCAATTATTATTGTTGTTTTTCGGACTCGTGTTGGCTTTTTCGTTTGGTTTTCAGTCAGTTCCGCTTATAATACTTACTTATGTTTTACTTTCGTTTGTCAGGCAAATTCTTAATAAATGAGAGCATTATCGTTGTTTAGCGGGGGGTTGGACAGCATTCTTTCGGTTAAATTGATAGTCGACCAAGGGATAGAAGTTATTGCACTGCATTTTGATACGGGTTTTGGAGGCACTAAGGTTAATCAAAAGCACGAATACCTTAGGCGCGTAACAGACAGGCTTGGCGTACAACTTGAAATTTTGGACATAAAGGAACAATTTGTTAGTGATGTACTGTTTGAACCGAAGTACGGTTACGGCAAAAATTTTAATCCGTGTATAGATTGCCACGCCAATATGTTCAGGTGGGCTCTCAGGCTTTTGGATAGATATGATGCAAAGTTTGTGATAAGTGGTGAAGTAGTTGGGCAAAGGCCTATGAGCCAGCGTGTTGTTGCACTCAAACAAGTGGAAGAATTAAGCGGTGGGAAAGACTTGATATTAAGGCCATTGTCTGCTAAATTGTTGCCGCCTACACTTCCCGAGAGGGAAGGTTGGGTGGATAGGGAAAAACTGCTTGGCATAGAAGGACGCGGCAGGGCTGTTCAGCTGGAATTGGCTCGCAAATGGGGAATTACCGAATACGAAACACCTGCAGGGGGATGTTTGCTAACCGATCCGCATTTCGGCAAGAAAATGAAAGACATTGCAAAGTACGACAGGAAAATTTTTGATGTTGCAGATATCCCATTGTTAAAAACAGGTCGTCATTTTCGGTTGCCCGATGGTGCCAAGTTGATTTTGGGTCGCAACGAGAAAGAAAATAACTTTTTGATGAAGGCCGTTAATCCCAAGTTTATTAAGATGTCTCCTATGGATATTCTAGGTCCTGATGCACTGTTGCTAAAAACTGCAAGCGACTCCGATAAGCAACTTGCTGCAAAAATTATAATTACTTATTCCAAACAACCTGATCCTTCACGTGAATATACCGTAAAAGCAGGAGATGAGGAAATTAAAATCAAGCCTTTTGCAGATAAAAGTGAAACAGATAAATTTAAAATTTAATTTAAGCTGTGATAATATTGCTTTTTATATTTTGATACCAACTACTGTCACATCATCGATTTGTTCTAAGTCACCTTTCCATTCGTAAAAAGTTTTTTCTATAATTCTTTTTTGTTCTTTCATTGGTTTGTCCGAGATTTTCAGAAGTAATTCTTTGAATGCTTTATATTTAAATTTTTTTCCTTTTGGTCCTCCGAACTGGTCTGCAAATCCGTCTGTAAATAAGTATATTCTTTCATCCTTTTCCAACTTGATGTTATAAGTTGTGAAGTCATCCATTTTTTTATATATGGAGATAGGCATTTTATCGGGATGTAAAGTGTAAAGTTTATATTCTGTTGTGTCATCCAAAGAAAATTCATCATATTGTATATTAGTATTGTTTATTATGTTTAGCTTTCCCGCTTTTATTATGTATATTGGATTATTAGCACCGGAAAATTGCAATTCTTTCGTTTTATGATTTACGGAAATTACGGCCATATCCATACCGTCTTTTTGCTCTCTTAATTCACCTTTTTGTTTTAATGTTTTTATGATTTCATTTCGTAATTTATTCAATATGATTCCGGGGTTTGTTTCTTTTTGTTCTTGGATAATTTTATCTAAAAATAAGGTGCCCAAAAGACTCATAAATGCTCCGGGCACACCATGTCCTGTGCAGTCTGCAACACTTATAATGGTTTGATTATTAAAATGTGTCCACCAGTAAAAATCGCCGGATACAACGTCTTTCGGTTTAAAAAATATAAAATGTTCGGAAAAATATTTTATTAAGATAGTTTCATCAGGCAGAATCGTTGTCTGAATACGTTTTGCATAGTTTATGCTCAATGTAACTTGTTCATGAATCTGTTCTATTTTATTTTTTTGTTCATTTATTTGATCTCTTTGACTTAAAACTTCTTCCAATAAATTTTTTAGCTCTTCGTTTTTTTCAGAAATTTCTTTTTTCTGATTTTGTAATTCCAGATTAAGTTTATTCAATTTTTGATTTCTGAGAATAATTTCTTTTTTTTGGTTTTTCGAATAAAAAAAATTCGGTAGTCAGAAGAATCTTTAAGTGGAAGGTCGGTGCAGAGATTGTCAAAAAAAATCCTGTTATTGGAGTGGGAATTGGCGGAGTTAAGACGAATTTTGCCGTTTATCAGGCAAAGGTGAGAAGGAATTTCAAGCTAAAGTCCACATCAGAATCAAAAATCCACAACGAGTTCATACAGGTCGCCGCCGAGACGGGAATTGTTGGTTTTCTGGGATTTGTTTTCCTCCTTTTTTCAGCAGGATACCATTCCATAAAAACAGATTTTTATTCATTTGTTTCAATCATCGCCTTTTCGCTTGATGCTATGACGAATTTTC
>JALTDM010000056.1 GCA_027074135.1 Bacteroidales bacterium | reverse complement strand
CAAAACTTTTTCTTTTTTAATACACGCATAACTACAAATTAGCAAATAAAAAAAGGCTGCCCTTTTTTTGGACAGCCCCTCATAATGACGTGCGAAGAAAGATAGAATAAAAGGTAGATTATTACGCCACTTCGTGGCTCAGTATAAGGTGGTAAAATGAATGAGATTATTACGCAGCTAATGGCTGCTCATAATGACGTAGGTAATTGAGGTTTTGGGGTGTTATTTTATTCTATTTGTAGTGACACCCGGACAATGTGTTGCTATATGATTCCAAAACAATCACATAATTATCCCACCACCTATTAAGTCTTCGTCTTCGTAAAAAACGCCACTTTGTCCGGGAGTAACGGCTCTAACAGGAGCAGAGAACTCTACTCTCAGCACATTATCGCTTTCCTTATAAAGTTTTGAATTGAAACCGGGACTACGGTAGCGTATTTTGGTTTTGGCTTCCGTTCCGTTTTTTATCTCGGGATATTTTTGAAGGTTGAGGTTTTTCACAAACATTACTTTAGACATCAGATCTTCTTCGTCACCGAGGTAAACAATATTGTTTTCTGCATCAATTTTCACCACATAAACGGGTCTGCCGAGTGCTATATTCAAACCTCTGCGTTGACCAATGGTGTAATTGAAAAATCCGTTGTGAGTGCCAACTATTTTACCGGTTTTAAGCCAAACAAAATCGCCTTTGGTTTCATTGTCTGTTTCAGGGACAAATATTTTTATGAAATTGCGGTAGTCTGTACCTGCCAAAAAACAAACTTCTTGGCTTTCTTTTTGTTTCGACAGGGAAACAAAACCTTCGGCTTCGGCTTTAGCTTTTATTTCTTTTTTAGTCATTTGTCCGAGTGGGAAAAGAGTTTTACTAAGTTGGTTTTGAGAGAGTTGCCACAAAAAATAAGATTGGTCTTTGAGTTTATCTACTGCTTCGGAGATGAAAAACCTGCCGTCCAGCTTTTTTATTTGTGCGTAATGTCCCGTGGCAAATTTATCAAAATTGCTATTGAAAGCCAGCCACAGCTCTCCCCATTTAATTGTGGGGTTGCACATTATACAAGGGTTTGGTGTATATCCGTGCAAATACCCTTCTACAAAATAATCAACTACTTTTTGCTTGAATTGTTCTTTTATATCCACAATTTTCAAAGGAATGTCATAATGTGCGGCAAGTTTTTTTGTTTTTTCAATTTCTGCTTCATTCAACAGTTTGCCGGGGCGGGTAAAATCCCACAGTTTCATTGTAACGCCGTAAACTTCGTAACCTTTTTCTTTGAGGAGTATTGCTGTTACGGAGCTGTCCACTCCGCCACTCATTCCAAGTAAAATTTTTTGCGGCATAGTGCTATTTTTTGAGTATTTTTTTCAATTCGTCGGGTGATTTGGCATTATGATATGTGTGATGTGTGCTTTCGGTAAATTTTTCTTGCTTCATTTTTTCGAAAAACGACAATAGATTATCATAAAAACCTATGGGATCGTAAATAATTACGGGCTTGTTTATTTGGCCTATCTGATTCAGTGTAATGACTTCAATGAGTTCGTCAAGTGTACCGAAGCCACCCGGAAGTGCGATGAAAGCATCTCCTTTATCAATGAGGAGTTTTTTTCGCTCAAACATATCTTTGGTTACGGTTATTTCGGTAGAGCATTCCGATGCCAGTCCGCGATTCACAAAAAATTCCGGGATTATGCCGTAAACTTTCTGTCCGGCATTGTAAACTTTTTGGGCAATGGTTTTCATAAGTCCTACATTGGCTCCGCCAAACACAAGGTTAAAGCCTTCTTGTGCCATAAAATTACCCACTTCTTCAGCTATTTTGTGATATTTATCCGATAAATTTGTGCTTGAAGCGCAAAAAACCGTAATGTTTTTAATTTTTTGCATTGTCTATATTTTTAATTCGTTCATTGATATATTTCAAGGCAAGTTCCAATTGTTGTTCCCTGCTCAAGTTAGAGTTGTCAATTACAATGGCATCTTCGGTTTTTATAAGCGGTGAGGTTTCACGGGTAGTGTCTTGTTTATCCCTTTCTACAAGGCTTTTTAGTACTGAATTGTAATCCACTTCAATGCCTTTTGATTTTAATTCTTCATAGCGGCGTTTTGCCCTAACTTCAGGAGAAGCTGTTACAAAAAATTTTACTTCTGCATCGGGGAAAACCACACTACCTATATCCCTGCCGTCCATTACTATACCTTTTTCTTTGCCTATTTCACGCTGTTTTGCTACCAAAAATTCACGCACAAACGGCAATTTGCTGACATGGGACGTAAGTTCGGATATTTCCAGCGAACGGATTTCGTTTTCTACATCTTTGCCATTGAGAAAAATATGGTTTTTACCATTTATGTTCTTGAAATTCAAGTCTATTTGTGGCAGTATTGCTTTTAACTTTTCTTCGTCAATTTCTCCTTTTTCGTTAATAATTCCGGTTTGCTTGGCAAAAAGTGTTACTGCCCTGTACATTGCTCCCGTATCAATGTATTTATACCCAAGTTTTGCTGCAATATCCTTGGCCAACGTGCTTTTGCCCGATGAGGAGTAACCGTCTATTGCAATTATTATTTTATGTGTGTTCATTCTTAATTTTTTTGCAAAGAAAGTAATTTTTTCGGTTGCCTATGTTTTGTGAAGCAGTCCGACTGCATAATTGTATTGTAATTATTTTATCTTTATCTTTGTCAAAATCAAAATCAGTTTATGGAGCAGATAAACTCATATTATTTAATTATTTCCGCATCGATAATAGTCATAATTTCTTATTTGTTCAATATTGTTTCCAAAAAGACAAATATTCCTTCCGTTCTTTTGCTTATTACCCTGGGATTGCTAATAAAAGGCGGGCTAGCCATAGCCGGACTTGATGATATAAATTGGTTTCCCGCTCTTGAGATTTTGGGTATAATCGGGCTGATAATGATTGTGCTTGAGTCGGCTTTGGATTTGGAATTGTCTAAAGAAAAAGGGAAGGTAATACTTAAAGCATTTGTTATTGCTTTGTTGTCCATAGTTTTGAATATTTATGTTATTGCCGAGATTTACCGCTTGTTTTTTGTTATGGATTTCTTTACGGCTGCGTTGTATGCCATACCGATTTCCATAATAAGTTCGGCCATAGTAATTCCAAGTATAGGTGGATTGTCTGAAGAGAAAAAAGAATTTTTGATATACGAGAGCACGTTTTCCGATATTCTGGGGATTATTGCTTTTTATTCGCTGCTGATGTTTCCGGAACACGATACGGTTTCTTCGTTTGCTGTTGAGGTGTCGGTGGGTTTTACTATTACACTGGTTCTTTCGGTCATTTTTTCATACATTTTGCTTTATTTGTCGCAAAAGATTACAACCCACATCAAACTTTTCCTGCTTATTTCCATACTTATCTTATTTTACGCAGTCGGTAAGGTTTTCCACTTGTCGTCACTTATCATTATTCTGATTTTCGGATTGATAATGAACAACAGGCATATTTTTATTCCGAAGTTTCTTAAACCTAAATTCGATGAAAAGGCTTTGAGTGCCATAACAAACGATATTAAGCTGATTACACTTGAAACTTCTTTTATTGTTAGGACATTTTTCTTTGTGATTTTTGGTATTACTTTGACATTAAGTGCGGTTGCAGATTTTAAGGTTGTGGTAATTACATTCTTGCTGTTGGTTGTTATTTATGGTGGTCGGTATTTGTTTTTGAGGTTTTTGGTGGGGAAAAAAACGGTGTTTCCTGAGTTGTTTATAGCACCTAGAGGATTGATAACAATTTTGCTTTTTTATGCAATTCCTGATGAACATGCTATTTCGGACTTTAATCACGGCATTTTGTTTCTTTTGATTATTGCCACAAGTATCATTATGACTTATGCTTTAATTAAATACAGAAAGAAAACTGTAGAAACAGCTGAAGAGAAGCCTGTTGTGGCTGAAAATGAAGCCGGAAATGAAATAAACGAAAATACGGACAATATGTCACCGGAAGAATGATTGGCAGGTTTTTTGATAAGCAGCAGGCACAAAAATTTATTTAAGAAGGAGGTAAACGGCTATGAATGAAGAAAAAAATAAAAATAATATAGAAGTGAAAGACGATATAAAAGAAGAAAAAAACAATAAAAAGAAGTCTAAAAAAACATCAAAAAAGAATAACGAACTTGAAAAATTGAGGGAAGAAAACAAAAAGCTCAAGCAAGAACTTGAAGAACTGAATGATAAATATGTTCGCTTAATGGCGGAATTTGATAATTTCCGCAGGAGGACGCTCAACGAAAAAGCCGATATCATAAAGAATGCAGGTGAAAAAATTCTTTTGGAACTTTTGCCGATAGTTGATGATTTTGAAAGAGCAATCAAGGCAAATGAAAATATTGACGATGCAGAACATTTGAGGGAAGGTTTCAGGCTTATTTACGACAAATTTGTTAAGCTGCTGAAAAAACAAGGTGTGAGCGAAATTGAAGCAATGGACAAAGAGTTTGACCCTGAACTTCACGATGCTCTGACAAAAATACCTGTTGACGACCCCGAAAAGAAGGATAAGATTGTTGATGTTGTAGAAAAAGGTTATTATTTGAATGACAAGATTTTACGACACTCAAAAGTTGTAGTGGGAGATTATAAAGACGACGAAAAGTAAAAAATCATGAGTAAGAGGGATTATTATGAAGTACTAGGTGTTTCGCGAGAAGCAACCATAGAAGAAATAAAAAAAGCTTACCGTAAAATAGCATTGAAATACCATCCCGACCGCAATCTCGGGGATAAAGAAGCGGAAGAAAAATTTAAGGAAGCTGCCGAAGCATATAGTGTTTTGAGTGATCCTGATAAAAGACGGAGATACGATCAGTTTGGTCATGCAGGAGTAGGAGGTGTAGGCGGTAGTGGTTTTGATGGTATGAATATGGATGATATTTTCTCTAGTTTCGGCGATATATTTGGCGATATTTTCGGCAGCGGTTTTGGAGGCGGCTTTGGTGGCAGGCGTGGAAGCCGTAAAAGAGTGAACAAAGGCTCAAATATAAGGATAACATTATCGCTTACTTTGGAAGAAATTGCAAAAGGAGTAACCAAAAAAATAAAGATAAAAAAATACGTAGCTTGTTCGCACTGCAACGGAACAGGTGCAAAAAACGGCACTGCTTTCAAAACTTGTCCCACTTGCCACGGTTCCGGTATGGTTACACAAGTACATTCATCATTTTTCGGTCGTGTACAAACTACTTCCGCTTGTCCGACCTGTGGGGGTGAAGGAAGGCTTATTTCAGAAAATTGCAGTTATTGTAACGGAGAAGGTGTGATAAAGAAAGAAGAAATATTTGAAATCAATATTCCTGCAGGAGTGGAAGACGGTATGCAACTCCGTTATCAAGGCAAAGGTAATGCTCCTAAACGTGGAGGTATCAACGGTGATTTGATTGTGGAAATTAAGGAAAAAGAACATCCGCATTTTATCCGTGACGGTGAGAATTTGCACTATGATTTGCACTTGAGTTTTGTTGATGCAGCCCTGGGTACACAAGTTGAAATTCCGACTTTGGACGGTAAAGTGAAGATAAAAATAGAGCCGGGTACTCAACCCTCAAAAATTCTGAGATTGAGAGGTAAAGGATTACCTGTATACGGTAGAAGGGATAAAGGTGATTTGTTTGTAAATGTGAATGTCTGGGTACCTAAAAAACTATCGAAAGAAGAGCGGCAGATATTGGAAAAACTCGGCAAATCTGATAATTTTATTCCCCCTGCCGAAAAAGACAAAAAAGACAGTTTCTTTTCGAGGATGAAGAAGTATTTTGTAGGTGAATAACAGGTTAGTATCTTACAAATAAATACTCTTGTCTTCGGCTGTTTTCAAAAACGGCTTGACGGCACGGGGAAAAATTCCGTGTACATAAGCTATAGTCATTCCGTAATTTGATACAGGTATATTTTCTTTAATTGCCCGCTTTAGTCTGCTTTTCAACTGTTTGTGAGTGACTACGCAGCCGCCGCATTGAATTACCATTGCATATTGCTTTATGTTTGGTAGTGAATCTAAACCGCTAACCACTTCAAATTCAAGTTGTTTTCCTGTAAAATTCCTTATCCATCGCGGAATTTTTATCCGTCCTATATCATCGCAACTTACTTGATGTGTGCAACTTTCGAGCAATAAAACCTTGTCACCGTCTTTTAGTTTGGAAATATAAGGTGTGCCTTTGATGTATGCTTCAAAATCGCCTTTTTGCCGTGCAAGTAATATGCTGAAACTTGTCATAGGTATGTATTCGGGCACAGTAGCCGCCACTTTGTTGAAAACTTGGCTGTCGGTAATTACAAGTGTAGGATTGGGGATTCGTTTGAGTGTAATGTCCAGTTCCCGCTCTTTGGTTACAACAGCAATTGCATCATTATCCAAAATGTCTCGAATGGTTTGAACTTGAGGCAAAATTAACCTGCCTTCCGGTGCTTCTTCGTCAATCGGAGTAACCAAAACAACTATATCTCCTTGTGAAATAAGGTCTGCAAGAAGTGATTTCTTTTTGTATGAACTTTCAGGCAAGAGTTTTTTTATGGTATCAAAAATCTTTTCTCTTTCTTCACTTGTAAATTTTGTGGCGGAAAAAAGCAGTGTGGTTGTGTTGTGTTTTTTTTCCAATATTTCGGCTTTATCTATGCCACAATTGTGTATGTCGTTTTTGTTTGAAATGATGAAGTAGGGTAGTGTATTTTTTTTGAAAAGCTTTATCAATTTTTCATCAAAATCTTCCGTTTTACAATTTTCAACCACTAATATAGCAAGGTCAATTTCATCAAGTATTTTCAATGTTTTTTCTATTCTCTGTTTTCCCAGAAATCCTGTATCGTCAATTCCTGCGGTATCAATTAAAATTACGGGACCTATGTTTTTTATTTCAATAGTTTTTTTTACAGGGTCGGTTGTAGTGCCGGGTTTGTCGGAAACAATAGATAATTTTTGACCTGCCAATGCATTGATTATTGAGCTTTTGCCCATATTTCTTTTGCCGAAAATACCAATGTGAGGTGTAAGTTCTTTACCTTTCTTTTTCATTTTCAAAATCATTTAAAGAAAATCCTTCTTTCAGAAAAAATGAAGGTTTTATAAGTTGCATTAATTTTTCTTGTGGAATAAGTTTTAATCGTTGATTTGCTTTCAGAATAGTAATTTTTTCTTTTTTCATAAGTTTAGCCAGAGTAGAGGCTTTTTCATAACCTATGAAAGGAATCAATATTGTTGCAAGTGAGGGGTTTTTGTAAAATTCGGCGTTAGCTTTTTCTTTGTCAATTTTCAAGTCCTTTATCAAGTTTTCAGCTAAGGTTTTGTTTGCAGAAATCAACAATTGCAATGATTCTAAAATATAGTGCCCGATAACAGGTAAATATGCGTTAAGTTCAAGGTTTGTCATTGATGCAAGTGATGTTATAAGAGAGTCGTTTGCAAAAACTTTTTCAGCAATGGAAATTACATATTCGTTTATTACAGGATTTACTTTGCCGGGCATAATAGAACTTCCTGTTTGGCGGGGAGGCAATTTTAGAGCTTCTTTGGTAATATCTGCTGCCAAAAGTCGTATGTCATCCGCAATTTTTTTCAAGTTTACTGCGTGTGCTTTCAGTATGGCATGTATTTCAACAAAACTGTCGAGGTTTGATGTAGTGTCTTGCAAGTTATTGCTTTTGACAAGTGGCAGTCCGGTTTCTTTTCTCAATATTTCCGGTACTGTCATAATAATAAATGTCGGGACAGTTATACCCGTACCTATTGCACTTCCACCGAGGTTTATTTCCTTGATGCGTTCCCATGCTTTGGAAACTCTCCACCAGTCGCGTGAAAGGGCATCACTGTATGTAGCAAAAAGTTTTCCGTAAGTGGTAGGTACAGCAGCCTGAAGTTGCGTATATCCTATTCTTAAAATACCGGCAAACTCTTTTTCTTTGTGTTCTGTTTCTTTTCGTGTGTAATTGATTTGTTTTTCAAGTTTTGCCAACAATCTCATTATTGCAATTCTTAAAGCTGTGGGAACAGTATCGTTTGTAGATTGGTAGATGTTTGCATGTTCAACCGGGTGGATAACAGAGTATTCCCCGTGATTTTGTCCCAAAATTTCCAAAGCGCGGTTTGCAATTATTTCGTTGATATTCATATTGATACTTGTGCCGGCACCTCCTTGTATTGCGGGTACTATAAAGTGTTCATACCATTCGCCATTAGCTACTTCATCAGCTGCTTGTATCAGTGCTTCTAGAATATTATTGGGGATAATTTTTAGCCCGAACTTGCTAATGTCTCCGTATTTTAGTGTCGCGGCTTGTATAAATTCTACGTAAGTAGTATAAACGGCTTTCTTTACCGCCCCCATTGCTTTGTACCATTCTATGTTGAATTGTATCTTGTTTGGAAAATTGTTTTTTGCTCGAAGAGAATGTATTCCGTATAAAGCTTCTGAGGGTATTTTGAGTTCGCCAATAAAGTCTTTTTCAATTCTGTAAGCCATATCCTTGCTCTTTCTTTAGGCAAGGATAAATTAAAAAAAATGGATATTTAATGATTTTTGTCAGGAAAGATTATTCCTGCACTATAATTTTACTGAGCCCAGATGCAGATTTTGTTAATTTAGGTGGCTTGCCGAAAATAATAATTTCACTCTCTCCGCTTGCCATAGCATTAACTTCATTTATTGGTCTTATGTAAGCATCACTTGTGCCGCTGACATTTACTTTTACGGAATTTGCTTTTATTCCCTCCATTTTTAGGTCGCTCGCGCCATCAACATTAACAAGTGCCTTGTCAACCTGATTCCCGTTGATATTTATATCTGAAGCACCATTCAAGTTAACTTTCAATGTTTTGGCTTGTCTTAAATTTATAATTGTGGCATTGGATGCTCCTGAAACGGATAATACTATTTGATTAGCAATGATATCAGGAATTTTTAACGAGCCTGCGCCACTGACATTTATTGTAAGATTTTTTACCTGTAATGGTGATAAGCTGTAGAAGTATGCTGTTTTTGAAAGTATCAAATTAGTCAGATACGGAGAAAAAATATTTATAATAGGGTAATTCATCTTATCAATGTTTGCTTTTGAATTCCATTTAATTTTTATAGTTCCGTCTTGTGTCGTTTTAATAGACAAGAACTTTATGATGTTTTTATATCCTGTTATTTTTAAAGTTGTTTGTTTTTTTTGTGACATTTTGAAAATTACTTTTACGGGAGCTTCAATGAAAAAATTTCCTGTTGCTGGTTTAATAATAGATTGTTTAATTTTTTTTCCTGCAGGTTTTAATTTGTATTGGCTAACCCCTACGAGCGGAAGTAAAATTACCAGTATTAAATATTTTATGCGCATTGTTTTTTAATTTCCACAAAGATAAAAAAAATGAGTAAATTGGTAAAATGGAATATGTAAATTTTACTTTATTAATTTAGATAGAGTATCTTTGTAGCATAATTTTAATGACCATGAAAAAGTTATTTCTCATTATCGCACTCGTATATAATGCTGTTTATGTGTATTCACAAGAAAAACAGGGTAATACGGTAAATGCGGAAATTTATGCAGATGCACCTTACCGAATGAAAATCTCCGATGGAAACGGAAATTTAAATCCTATTCCCATTCATATTTTTGCTCATGACGCTGATGGGACAGGAGCAAATATTGAACTTATGAGTATTGATATTTATATTAAAAATGCTACAGATACAAATTATTCTTACATGGTAACTTTTGATGATTATGATGTAAATGACTTTAAAAATTTGTTTATTCATAAATCTCCTCAAAACGATAATTTAGATGTGCAAGATTTTGAAAGTAGTGATTATCAACCGGCTTCCAATCATACAATTGTGTTTAAAGAAACCCATGATTGGTTAGATGGTGAAGATTATGTTGAAATAAACAGAAAATTTTGGTATTTTACAATATTATTACCTCCGGATAAGATAGCAGGTTTTGACAGTATTGTAGACATAAAAGTATATTTCAATATAGATTGGTCTGTAGATGATGAGACCAATTTAAGGGTATTCAGGTATGCAAATGATGTTCCTAAACTAAAAGATTGGTATAGAGGTGATACGCATTACCACACTATTTTTACTCAGAATGTAGCAGAAACCGGTGAGGCATTGGAGGCTACCAGATATTTTGGACACATAACAGGGTTGGATTGGCAGTTTACAAGTGATCATTCTTGTGATTTTGATAATTATGGTATCAGTATGGAAGATAACTGGAATGAATTAGGAAGTCAAATAGAGCATTTAAATACATTGGATACAAATTATGTTATGATTAGAGGAATGGAAGCTTCTATAAATAATAATGGGGGGTATGTAGTTCATGCACTTACCTATCCTTCTGCGGATGATCCTTTTTCTATGCCATATGTAGGTGACGGCGGAGGTGATAGTCACGAAACAAGCGTGAATACAGATATGCTTTTGGATTCTGTGATGAAATACCATGGTATGGTTTATGCTGCCCATCCTTTTGCCGAATATGATAAGTTGCCGGATGTTATAAATGGTAGTGTATGGAATATTGCCGATCCCGATTTTCCTGAAAATGGATCGTCGGCTCCAAGCGTAGGTACTGTAATATGTAATGATTTATCATTACCTTCAGATGTGTTTTCTGACGAACCCGGTAAATTGTTTAAAGACGGTTTATACGGTTTTCAAATATGGAATTTGTATAATTCTTTAACGACAAAAGATAACGATGCTTTTTCAAATCCTTATGACGCTACTTATACCGGGGATTTTTCTGCTGTATCAGAATTGTCTTTATCTGATCCGTACCATCATTTATACAGATTGTCCCAAAATTTTGATGTTGTAAAATTTTTGTGGAAAAAAGCTTTGCAGGAAAAAAATGCAAATAATGATTTGCAAAATTGGAAGACATATATTATTGCCGGTAGCGATGCTCACGGTTCTTTCAATTATTCTACAACTGACATGTATTATGCTTTTTACGGAACTATTGAAGATAATGCTATAGGCAGGTTAAATACTTTGGTTTATTTGCCTCATGGAAAGGGTCAAAACGGTACCAATATTATAAAAGCATTACAAAGAGGTCATGCTGTTTTGTCTGATGGTCCTATAATCGCTTACCTTATAAAATCGCCTTTCGGAACTTATACTTGTGGTGACGATATTAATATAGATTATAATAAACTGCAAGATTATACTCTGGATTTATTTTCTGTTACAAAACCCGAATACGGTTACAAGCAAACCATAAATCTTATTCTCGGTACCGAAAATGGTGAATATACATATCCTGTTTCTGATTTGTCCGATACTGTTGAATACAATTTGTATGAGCTACTTAATAGCATTTTCTTGGGGAATATTCCATTTAGTGAGTATTTTTATTTGCGTTTTGAATTGAAAACTTATAAAGATTACGGGAATAAAGCATATATTTATAAAAAACAGGATGAAAACTTTTATTCTTTTACAAATCCTGTGTGGTTGAATATTACTGAAACCACAATGGTTAATAATGATTATTCAAACAGTAAGTTTAAAGTTTATTATGGTGATGGGTTCGTAAAAATTGAAGTGCCCGAGGGGTATAAATACATTACTTTGTATGATGTTGCAGGTAAGCCTGTAAATGCGACCGTTGATGTATATAACGGTAAAATACAAATCCAGACATCGAATCTCCCGAAAGGAATGTATTTTGCAAAATTTATAAATGACTTTAGAGGTGATATTTCTGTAGAAAAAGTTATGGTGAGGTAATTTTCTTTTTTCATATAATTTCTTTCTAATTTATCCGTTATTAACAGTTACCCATAAAAGATTATTAACTTTGCAAACTCGGTAAAAGACCGTTTATGAAAAGATTTTTGTTTGTAATATTTTTGATGGTATCGTTTTTACATTCTTTTTCTCAAAGTGAACGCACAAAAAAGGCCGATGCTACATTTGAGAGAGGAGAGTATTTTAAAGCACTTCAGCAATACCAAAAAATTTATGAAAAAGGTAAAATTGACAAAGAAACGAAAGCATACGTGACTTTCCAAATTGCCGAATGCTATCGGCATATTGGTAACTTCAAAAAGGCTGAAATGAAATACAAAGCTGCAATTTCAAAAAAATACCAAAACCCGCTTGTGTTTTTGTATTACGGACAAATGTTAAGAGCTAATGCAAAATATGATTTGGCAATAGAGCAATTAAAAAAGTATTTGGAGCTTGTACCTGACGACAAAGAAGCACAAATTGCACTTAAGGCTTCGCAATTGTCCAAAGAGTGGATGATGCATCCTACACGGTATGAAATAAAAAACATCAGGGATATAAATACTAAAGAAAGTGAATTTGCACCTGCCTTGGCAGATGCTTCGGAACGAACTCTGTATTTTACTACAACAGCCAAAATAAATGCATACACACAAATAAATAAAATTACGGGTAAGTATTATACATCAATTATGGAAACTTATCTTACCAAAAAAGGTAAGTGGACAGAACCAAAACCTTTAAACGATACCATTAATTCACCTTACGATGATGGTGTGTGTACTTTTACGAATAATTACAATACAATGTATTTTACGCGATGTAATGTAGTGGCAGGGCAAAAATTGGGTTGTAGTATTTACAAGGTAACAAGACCTGCTGACGGTGATTGGGAAAAAACCGAATATGTGCCTATACTTTCCGATAGTATTAGTGTTGGTCATCCATCAATTAGTATGGACGGACTTACTTTATATTTTTCTGCCGAGATACCT
>JALTDM010000055.1 GCA_027074135.1 Bacteroidales bacterium | reverse complement strand
AAAAGATATGTAGAATATAGGTTGAATGATAATAATAACTTAGTCGAAATGTTAAAAGGTTCAGATATAACTTATGAGGGAGCTCAAGTTGAGATGCGGTCTAAGGGTGCTATTAGGGAGCTTACTGAAGTTAAAAATTATATTAACAAACTATTAGAGGAGGATTAAAATGAAAGTTGAGTTACTAAATTATACACCCTTAGAGATTGCTATTAAAGCAATACGAATGTGTTATAGGAGTGAAGGAAAGAGCGATAGTAAACGAATAGTGGGTGAGGACCAGCTAAACGAGGACTGCCCAGAGTCTCATATGGAATATGGACAAAAGGATAAAGAACTTATAAAGAGAATGGTAAAATCTTCCCACACCAGCACTTTGGAACACCTTAGCTACACCTATCAAATAGAAAATATCAGCAGAGTTACATTAGCCCAAATAGTGCGTCATAGAATTTGTAGTTTTAGTGTTGAGAGCCAGAGATATGTGAACCAAAAAGATAGCAAATTTATCACGCCGCCTAAAGTAAAAGTAGCGTTTGCAAACGATGAAGAGCTAAATAAAGTGTTATTAGACGCATACGATGATGCTTTTTATGCTTACGATGAGCTAATAAAAGCAGGTGTTCCTAAAGAAGATGCTCGTTACTTTCTACCTCAGGGAATTACAACAAACCTTGTGATGACAATAAACGCAAGATCTTTGAGGAACTTTTTGAAGTTAAGGTTAGATAATAGGGCGCAATGGGAAATAAGGGAGCTGGCTGGTAAAATATATACTTTATTACCGAAAGAGCATAAGGAAACTGTTTTTTATGACTTTGAGGAGGATTAAGATGAGCAATAATTTAAATTTTAAAACAATTCAAGCTCTTAGAGCAGGAAGATACAAAAATATCTACTTTGAAATTGTAAATTGGAAAAGGATAAATAAAGATTATGAAACTTGGAATTTTTATCTTTACATTGCTAAAAACAATTTAACAGAAAAAGGTAAGCAAATGTTTAAAGAATCTGAAAAACTAACTAAGTGTGGA
>JALTDM010000054.1 GCA_027074135.1 Bacteroidales bacterium | reverse complement strand
TTGTTGCATTAAATATAGATCCTCGTCCGCAACAGATTGAATTTGCAAGACTTAATTTGAGTTATACAGTAATGAGCAAACGAAAGTTAATGGAGCTTGTTGAAGAGAATTTGGTGGATGGTTGGGATGACCCGCGAATGCCGACAGTGTCAGGTTTAAGACGACGAGGTTATTCTGCAGCATCAATAAGAAATTTTGCAAATACTATTGGCGTTGCTAAGCGAGACAATGTTATTGATGTTGCTTTGCTTGAACATAGTGTTCGTGAAGATTTAAATAAAGTTGATAATCGTGTAATGTGTGTTTTAAATCCTTTAAAGGTAATAATTGATAATTATCCGGAAGATTCGGACGAGGAGCTTGATGCAATAAATAACCCTGAAGATGAAAGTAAAGGTAGCAGGAAAGTTCCTTTCTCGAAAGAGTTATATATTGAACGTGATGATTTTATGGAAGAGCCTCCAAAGAAATTTTTTCGATTAGCTCCGGGTAGAGAAGTGCGTTTACGATATGCATATTATATTACTTGTGTTGATGTTGTGAAAGATGAGAAAACAGGAGAGATTATTGAGTTGCATTGCACTTATGACCCACAAACAAAAGGCGGTTCATCACCAGATGGCAGAAAAGTTAAAAGCACTTTACATTGGGTGTCGGCAAAACACGCTTTAAATGCTACGGTTAGATTGTATGACAGACTTTTTGTTGATGAAGATCCTGCAGGTAAAAAAGATGTTGATTTTAAAGAATTCTTAAATAAAAATTCTTTAACAACATTAAATAATTGTAAAGTGGAACCAAGTTTAAAAGATGCAAAAAATGGTACTTCATTCCAATTTGAAAGATTAGGTTATTTTTGTATTGACATTGATTCTAAGCCGGATAATTTGTTGATTAACAGGACTGTTGCTTTGCGAGATTCTTGGGCAAAAATGAAGAAGAAATAATTTTTTAATTTTATTCGTTAATCCAAAATTATTTCAGAATTCTTTTATTAAAAACGAGACCTGCCAGGTTTTTAAAACCTGGCAGGTC
>JALTDM010000053.1 GCA_027074135.1 Bacteroidales bacterium | reverse complement strand
ATTTTGTCTATATCCATTACAAGAAATAAAACTTCATCTTCAAGTATTCTTTGTGCAGTTTCAGAACCCGAAATAAAAACAATAAAGGATTTCAAAAAATAAAGTAAATCCGTTTTATACTGTACGTGCCAAGCATCCATTTCTTCTAAGTATAAACGCGCAAACTCCTCGCCTACTTTTTTAGCATCCACATCTACAAGCAAATCATCAATAATTCTCTGGGGAATTTTTGGGTAAAATAAGCCAAACTTTTCAAACGCCTCCGGGGAAGAAGGCGGGTTTATTTCTACTGGAATAGGTGCATTTAAGCACATTTTAGTCATATACGGACAAACCGGTTTATCTAGCAAAAACAATTTTTTACATGTTTCACAAAAATACTTCCCACTTTGAGAATCAACCCCTTGGGGTAAGTTCTTAACAAGTTCCATCATTTTCATTTTTTTCATTAGTTACCTCCAAATGTAATTTTTACATATTTAACGTCCCATAAATATTTAAGGCTGTCCTTCATATCTTAAGAGCAATTTTCAATATTTTTTACACCTATTCTCTCTGTCAATTACATACATAGGCCCCTCAAAATATTTCTTTATGTATAAATTTATACTCGCTAACAAGCATTTTGCCGTATTCTCTTGGTATTCATAGAATCGTTTATTAAGCAAGTTAATGTCTTATAAATACAATAAACAATCCTTGGTCATACTTTCCACCTCCGTTAAAATCCACCTTGTTACTTTTACTATACAAAAAATGAAAAAATAACAAATATAATGCTACGCACAGTCATGTACCTAATCCTGCTCGGACACCGTTGGAAACTGCAAAAAGTTCTGAAAGTTCATGGAAAACTACAGCAAGTGGTATATTTATTATTCCAAAAAGAGTTAATGGTATTAAAACACTGAGCACAAAAATAGACAAAATAATATTTTGAGTATTAATTTGCCTTACCTTTTTACCCAAATCTAAAATGAACAGGATATTTTTAAAGTCATCGGACATAAAGGCAACATCCGCAGCCTCTATTGCCACATC
>JALTDM010000052.1 GCA_027074135.1 Bacteroidales bacterium | reverse complement strand
TTATGGCAGTATATACAGCAAAAGTAGCAGTAACAATGTTACCGTATATGGTAATAATTCTTGACGCTTGGGGTAACCAACATATTTTGGAGCGTGACGGAGAAGAACAGGCTTATTACTACGCAAAGGAGGACAGATATTATTCAAGTGTTCAATTATTCCTAAATGATAAATACAATGGCGTTCCAAGTGAGGAGATTGTGGCTTTGAACAAAGAATAACAACACCGCGGGGTAGAGCAGCGGTAGCTCGGCAGGCTCATTACCTGTGCGTCGCGGGTTCGAATCCCGCCCCCGCTACTAAATCAATTAGTAATTAAGAAAAGTTAACCAAAGATATGAGACAAAACCTAATAAAGCAAGGGTATAGAAAATGTAAGCGATTATTCTTACGATTGCGAATATTTTTGGCTCATCGCCATAAACAGCGCCGAGGCGTTTTAATACAACTTCCTTATACGCATAGAATTGATGCTTGGCTATTATTGCTGCGGAAAATAAAGCGATACCACAGAAGAGGATACCAAGTGAGAGTGAGCTTATGGCAGCTAAATATATCAAATCAGATAATTGAGGGCTATAAACAGCGGGTTTTTTATATAGCGAAATTAAGACGCCAAGGAATAGCACAGAATATTGAAAGATATGACGCAGCCATTTGTCTCGTTCTTGACGAGATTTTAAAGCGAGTTCATTTAACTGTTTAATGCTTTGTTCATTCATAGTTCTATAATTTATTGATTTAACACAGCCCCGAAGATACAAAAAATATCTTGTATGTGCAACCATCGGAACGCACCGGGGAGCTAATGATGATTTGATGATTAAGCGATTAGATGATTGGATGATGAAATTTGCTCAATAAAATCCTATATCACGAGCGCCAACTGACGGCAGGGAACAGACCGCTGACGGCCCGGAAAGACGGGCTTTTAAAAAACTATTGATGATTAGACGATTGGACGATTAGATGATGAAACGATTAAACGAATAGATAATTGAATGATTAAAAAAACAGTAAAACAACACAGCAACAAAATAACA
>JALTDM010000051.1 GCA_027074135.1 Bacteroidales bacterium | reverse complement strand
AAAAACCACCGCAAAAACGCCCGGGAATTCTACCAAAACACCATAAACAGGCAAATTTGACAGATCCAGAATCCAGCAAGACACCACGATCCAGCAGAATCCAGCAGAAACCAAGCACCAGCAGGAAAGCAGGGCAAAAAGGCACAACAAAGCGAAACTTGACAAGGAAACAAAAAGGGAGTAAAATGAAAGCAGAACACAACGAGAGAGAGAAACGACAGCAACTTGAAAAAACAAACAAAACTAAAACAAACAAAAAAATGAAAAAAGCAACAATAAAAACAATAAACAAAAAAGACAAAAAATTACCAACAATTACTTGTCCTACTTGTGGGGCAACTATCACAAGAGACGACTTAGGCTATGCTCAACAAGGAACAATGTTCTATGATGTATGGTTTAACAAAGATGGGAGTCCTCATTATGAGCAAATTGAGTTTGAAGCAAAAGATTCTGGTGAATTTTATCATTGGGAGTGCGGGGGCTTATCTTTAACTGACGAACAATTAAAACAATTAGGAGTAAAACTTAACTAACAAAAACATGAAAACAAAAGAGCAACTTATAAAACAACTTACGAGTTTTGGAGATAAAGAAAAAGCACTCACAGAGAAACAGCGAGAACACATCTACAAACTCGACCAGAAAAGGCACGCATACTACAATAAGATAGGAGAGGAAATCGTGGAATACATAATGAGCACCAAGAAGTAAAAGTAGAACAAAGAAAAATAAAACACACAGGGGAAAGGGAAAGAAGCAGGAGAACAAGGGGAAAGCAACAAGAAAAACAGAAAAAAACAGAAAAACAAACAAACAAAAGCCGAGGGGGACAGCAAACCCCAAAGCTTTTTCTTTTAGGCAAAAAACAGACAAACACAACGCCACAAAAACGCCACACAGGGCAGGCAAAAACGAAAGAAGGGTAAGTATACCACCAACCCCAGAAAAACCCCGCAGAAACGATTTTCAGAAACAGGGCAAGCCGGAAGCAAGCAACCAAGCACCTAAAAAAACAGGAGAAAGAGGCAAACAGAGACAGAC
>JALTDM010000050.1 GCA_027074135.1 Bacteroidales bacterium | reverse complement strand
CAAAAAGCAGCAGACATGTATGTAAATGCCTTAAAATTAAAACCCGATTACGAGAATGCGAAATACAATCTCGAAAAAACATTGAGAATGATTAAAAAGAACAAACAAAAAAACAAGGATAAAAACAAGAAGAACAAAAACAAGGATAAAAACAATAAAAAGAAAAATAATAAACAAAACGACAGGAAGAATAAGAAGCAGAATAAGAACCAAAAGCAAAACGAAAGGAACCAGAAGAAGTTATCAAAGAAGGAGGCTGATAGAATTCTAAATGCACTTATGAGAAACAGAAAACCTGTCAAAAAAGATTCCACGGCTAAGAGGAAATTATTGAGCCCGAGGTTTTTATGGTGAAAACAATATTTAAACCGGCTATTTTTACTTTTTTCATTTTAATCGCTGCCGTTTTAAATGCCGCTGATGTAAATATTTCCTTATCGGCGCAGTACGATACGGTGGGTGTAGAGGAACCGTTTAATATTACCATTAAAATAAGCGGCAATACGGCAAATTTACCCTCAATAGATGTTCATAATTTTAATAATTTTGAAACTGTTTCAACGGCGAGTTCCCAGAATTTTAATTTTATTAACGGAAAAGTGTCTGTTGAAAAGGAACTTACTTATACTTTAATTGCAAGGAAACCGGGTAAATATTCAATTGGTCCTTTTACCATTAAGTACAAGGGAAAACAAATTAGAAGTAACAGTTTGGATATAACTGTTAAAAAGGGATTCAGGCATAAGAATCGGAATAAATCTTCTTCACAACAAACTCCTCAATTTAATTTTGATTTCGGCATGCCGAGCACACATAATTACAACAGAAATGGAAGTTACACCGTTGAATTTTTAAGCGGGGTTAATAAAACAAAAGTACTTCAGGGGGAAGAGATTATCCTGACATACAAAATTGTTAGGGATATTTCATTTGCGACAAACCCGAATATCGATTTCCCTGATTTTAAAGGTTTTTGGAAAGAGGATATGGATGAAGTGAACCCTTATTATATTACCAGGAATGGTAAAAGATATATTGTAAATGAGA
>JALTDM010000049.1 GCA_027074135.1 Bacteroidales bacterium | reverse complement strand
CTATTAAAAAAATTATAAATTGTGAAAAAAATAAAAATATAAACTAATCTCATTTATTAAATTTCCTGTGATTTTTTAAGCACCAATCTGGAAAATAAAGGACCTACAAACTCATGTATAATTGTAGCCCCCATAATTATTCCTGTCAATAAATTTGAAAAATCTTTAAACTCAGGTTCTTGTGCAATCATCAAAGATAATCCCAAAACTATTCCTCCTTGCGGTATCAATCCGCCAAAAGCATATTTTTTCACTTTATCATCCATCTTTAATACTCTGGCTCCGAAAAACATACCTAAATATTTTCCGGTCATTCGTGCAACAATAAAAATTAATATTAACACAAATAAACTAACCTCGATATTATGAAAATTAAAACTCATTGCACTAAACACAAAAAACAATAAGAAAAACAAATCTTCCAGTTTGTTATCGTTTAAATCAATTATTCTTTTGCCTTCTTTATCAAAATTACCAACAACAAATCCTAATGTTAAAGTAGAGAAAAGTTCATCAAACCTTAAAATTTTGGATAAACCAAAAGTCAGGGACAAAAAACCCAAAAACAAAATAATTAAAGCTTTGTCATCGATATTTTTTATAAACCTAGTAACCTTTTGAAATATAATGCCCAAAATAACTCCCGTTACCACAGCACCGATAATTTTGTATAAAATATGGAAAAGAATAGTAACAACTGAAATATCTGCTGTACCCAGAATCGAACGTGCTATAGAAATACTAAAGCTAAACAAAAAAAGTGTAACTATATCATCAAATGCAGCTGCCCCAAGTATTGCCTTCGAAACAGGACCATCAGCCTTATATTCATGTATGACAGCTAATGTTGCAGAAGGATCTGTAGGCGCAGCCAATGATGATAAAAGCAAAACAAAAGCTAAAATCGTTAAGAAACCTGCCGTAGAAATTGACAAAAAATATGTCGATAGAATAAAAAAAGTAATCAATACTAATAAAAATGCTGAAAAGGATTCATAAAAAGCAAGTTTAAAATATTTCGTGCCTGTTTTTTTTAGTTCTGAAATGGAAAAACTACTGCCTATCTCAAAAGTAATAAACGCCAGACAAAACTCAGTTACCGTATCCGTAACATTTAAAATATCTTGTGGAACAAAATCAAACAAAGAAGGGTTCAAAAAAATACCTGCAACTAAATAACCAACAATCTTCGGAAAGCCAATCTTTACAAAAAACAAAGAAAAAAAATAACCTGTTACTAAGATTACACCAAAAAATAATATATCCATTTATTTTTTATTCAAAGGTAATAAAGAATTTTAACTGAATCGTGCTTATTAAACAAAAAAAGCCGGCTTTTTACCGGCTTTAGTAGCGGGGGGAGGAGTCGAACCTCCGACCTTCGGGTTATGAGCCCGACGAGCTACCACTGCTCTACCCCGCAGTGTATTTTCGTTGCACAAAGGTACAATTTTTTTCTTTACAAAGAACTTTTTTGTATTTTTTTTGTATTGTGCGGAGAGTGAGGGATTCGAACCCCCGGTACCCTTGCGGGTACAACGGTTTTCAAGACCGCCGCTTTCAACCGCTCAGCCAACTCTCCGTTTTGGCGGTGCAAATATAATACTTTTTTTCAAATCAAATATTTTGCAAACTTTATTTTTTAAATTAATCTAAAAATAAATTCCGGTAATACTCTTATTATTAAAGCTATAAATCCCCAAAACCAAGGAACAAAAATCCGTTTTCTTCTTTTCTCCAAAGCTTTATAAATTATCTTAGCTGCTTTTTCAGATGTAACGGTAAAAAATGCATACTTACCACTCTCTCCCCCTATCAAAGGAGTCTTAACAAATCCGGGACGAATATCAACAATACTAACGCCACTTTTATTTTTATAACTTATCCCTCTCAATGCTTCCAAATATGTGATAATATATGCTTTTGACGCACTGTACGAAGGTGCATGTCTCAAACCACGTATACCTGCAACTGAACTTATTGCCGCCAAAATAGTTTTATCATTCTTACTTGACAAATAATGATATGCCACATTTATACACCGTGTAAAACCTGTAACATTAACTTCAACTGCCTTTAATTCTTTTTCTTCTTCCAAATTATGATTTACATACCCGACGCCACTGCTGTAAATAAAAGTATCAATATTATTTTTCTCCAAAAACTTTTTCAAAATATCACTACATTCTTTTTTTGTAACATCAAGCTTCAGTTTATTGGAATACGGCAAAATTTCCACTTTATCAACATTTCTTCCGGCTATAAAAACATTATAACCTTTATATATTAAAAGTTCTGCCAAGGCTTTTCCTATACCTGATGTTCCTCCAAGAATAAAAATATTATTCATAATAAAAAGGGGCTTTACAGCCCCTCCTTTTTTTATAAAAGATTCTTCAACAATTCAGTCATAGATGTTTTCTTTTGAACAACATCTAAAACTTCGGTAATAGGTATTCTTTCTTGTTCCATGGTATCCCTGTCTCTTATTGTTACTGTTTCGTCTTCAAGAGTCTGATGATCCACTGTGATACAATACGGAGTACCAATAGCATCTTGTCTTCTGTATCGTCTGCCAATGGAATCTTTTTCTTCATAAACAACTTTTACATAAGGCTTAAGTAGCTTAAAGATTTCTTTTGCTTTTTCGGGTAATCCGTCTTTCTTCACAAGTGGGAATACTGCTATTTTTACAGGTGCCAATGCAGGAGGAATTTTCATCACAACTCTGCTTTCTGTTTGTCCCTTTTCATTTCTAATTTCTTCCTCCGTATATGAATTTGACAGTATCATCAAAAATGTCCTGTCAAGTCCAATTGAAGTTTCCACAACATACGGCACATAACTCTTATTCAACTCATTATCAAAATATTGAATCTTTTTCCCTGAGAATTTTTGGTGTTGGCTTAAGTCATAATCAGTACGGGAATGAATACCCTCAATTTCTTTGAACCCAAATGGGAATTCATATTCTATATCATAAGCGGCATTTGCATAATGAGCCAACTTATCGTGCTTATGAAACCTGTATTTTTCTTCTCCAAAGCCAAGGTTAATATGCCAATTCCAACGCTTTTCTTTCCAATATTCAAACCACTTCAATTCTTCTCCGGGCCGTACAAAAAACTGCATTTCCATTTGCTCAAATTCTCTCATTCTAAAAATAAACTGCCTTGCCACAATCTCATTCCTAAATGCTTTACCTATCTGCGCAATACCAAAAGGTAAACTCATTCTGGCAGTTTTTTGCACATTAAGGAAATTTACAAAAATTCCTTGTGCTGTTTCAGGTCTCAAATATATTGAATTGGCTTCATCACTTACAGAACCTAACTTGGTCTCAAACATCAAATTGAATTGCCTGACTTCTGTCCAATTTTTGCTACCGGAAACAGGATCTGTAATCTCGTAATCTTCAATAATCTGCCTCAATTCTTTCAAATCATTATTTTCCATTGCGGCAACAAACCGCTTGGTAATTTCCTCTATTTGAGATAAATATTTCTGTACTCTTTGACTTGTTTCAATAAATTTCTGCTCGTCAAAAGAATCACCAAATCGCTTTTTTGCCTTTTTAACTTCTTTGTTTATTTTTTCCCTGATTTTTTCAATTTGGTCTTCTATTAAAACATCAGCCCTGTATCTTTTTTTACTGTCTTTATTGTCAATTAACGGGTCGTTAAAAGCAGAGAGATGACCAGAAGCCTCCCAAACTTTAGGGTGCATAAATATAGCACTATCCAGACCAACAATATTTTCATGAAGGTAAACCATTGATTTCCACCAATATTCCTTTATATTGTTTTTTAGTTCCACACCATATGGTCCGTAATCATACACTGCTCCCAATCCATCGTAAATTTCACTCGAAAGGAAAACAAATCCGTATTCTTTAGCGTGTGATATTATCTTTTTGAATTTGTCTGTTGTTTGTGTTGCCATATCTTAACTTATTTTTGATGCATTATTTATTTTTTCTTCAGGAGACACAAACACCAACTTTCCATCGGCATCTTGTGCCATAAGTATCATACCCTTTGACTCAACACCTCTTATTTTTCTAGGTTTAAGGTTTTC
>JALTDM010000048.1 GCA_027074135.1 Bacteroidales bacterium | reverse complement strand
ATACAACTTATCAACTTACCAATTTGTATGCTGATATAGAAATATTGCACTATGATGATGCTGACAATAATGAGGTTCGTGAATGGAAAGTTCATACAACAAATGTGACAAAAACTTTTGTTGGAAACCCTGTATATGTTGCGTTATTACTTGACGTTGATAGTAATAGTGTCGGTATATACGCTGATGGTGCTTTTGTAGATACTATTGATGATGGTATTTCGTTTGATAACACTGTTAAGTTTAATTTATCGAATCGCACAGGTGGTGCAACTTATGCTTCATTTTCAGAAGTATTGTTTTTTAACAGACTATTAACATCTTCAGAAGCCGAACTTACAACCACAGGCTTTGTAATACCTCCAAATGTGACTATCACCCCTGATGTGTCAAAACTTACGCTTACTTCAAATGCTGCTGTTTTTCCAAATGTTGTAGTTCCAATAACTGATACGCAAACTTTAGCGGTTAGTTCGTTTAATGTTATTGTCCATGGTTCTGCAAATATTCAAGTGCCATCTTTGCAAGCTTTGTCAGTTATTCCTTGTGAGGCGGCTATAAATGAGTTTGGCAATATAGACATTAAAGCTTCTATAACAAGTTTAGGCATTACTAGCAATAAAGTTGTTGAAACTCCTGAAGATTATGTAGTTCAACATTGGAACTTTACAAATGAAGATGGCTCTTCTACAAAGTTAGATACAAAAGGCGTGGATGGTTTTACAGATAGTGAGACATCGGTTCACGATGATTTACCTAGTATAATTTCAATTCCAAAAAATTATTTGTATTATCGACCTGTTTGGAATGACTCTAATTTTGATTATGGTAATGGTACTGTAAAAGTTGCAGGGGAAGCACAACTAAGTGGTCTAGTATCTGGTTCAAAAAGTTTTTCGTTTTGGATATACAGACCTTTCATAGCTGATGTAAGTGATAATACAGCCATTATCATAGATGGTGATTATGCGTTTTATGTATCTCCCTCCTTTGGAAACACGACAACTCTAAATGCTGATTGGAGCTTAGTTGTTGTTGTGTATGATAAAGTTGC
>JALTDM010000047.1 GCA_027074135.1 Bacteroidales bacterium | reverse complement strand
CTGTATTAGGTAAAATGAGTTCAGAGAGGTATCTTTATTATTTTACCTATTTGCAGTATGATTATCGTATCCGTTCAATGGTATATACAACTAATTGGTTGGAGCGGTTACATAGGGATTTTAAACGCACAACGAAAATGCGTGGTGCCTTAAAGTTACAATCCTATTATTAGGTTATATTGCAATGAACAAAAAGGCATACCAAAGGAAAGTGCCAAAATTAAATTATGATAAATCATTTGATTGGGAGGAATAGTTATGAAAAAAGAAAATGACACAAGGCAATTGCAAGAACTTCGCTTCGGCTATGCCTCCGCTCCGTTCTTGCAAAAATCTAACAATAAAACATTTTTGATTATTTTTGCAAAAGTGAAACCTCATACACACAAAAACGGGACACTACCCGGCATTTCCTTATGTTTATGAAGTGGATTATGTAAAATCTGGTCTATAGAACGGTGTAATGAAGACTTCAGCACTTGCCACTTAAATACGTCGCAATATGACAACAATGCCGTATATAACACTATTACCATAGGAGAAGGCAGCAATTGCCATGCCGAGTTAGCTCCCGGCGACGACATTCACCTGAAAGCAAACAAAATCATAAGACTAAATCCCGGCTTCAAAGCCGACTCACACAACGACTCACACTTCAAAGCCGAAATCATTCCTTGCGATACCATTGAAACGGGAACAATAGTGGAATAAAACAAGTATTTCGCAAAAATAAACCAAACCAGTATTTACAATACAGAATCTATGTGTATTAGGTGGTTAATTCGCATTTGTTTGATAAAAGATGCAAAAAATGTTTGTATGAAATAGCTGAAAAAAGTACCTCATAATGAGTTACCGGTTTTTGTTATTCCACAAGCACCATTTCGTAAACGAGTCTTTTGTCTCCGGCAAATTTATCAACGATCAACAGGAAGTACCTGATGTCCAAAATAATGTTGCGGCAAATTGACGGGTCGTAATTCAAGTCACTCATTGTACCTTCCCAGTTGCGGTCAAAGTTTACGCCTATCAGGCGACCTTCTTTGTTAAAAACAGGACTGCCGGAATTGCCGCCCGTTGTGTGATTTGTTGCTATGAAGCAAACATGCATTGTACCGTCTTTGTCTGCGTACCTGCCGTAATCCTTGCTGTAATATATTTCTTTCAGTTTTTCAGGAACTTTGTAGTCATAAATGGCAGTGTCTTCCTTTTCGATAACACCTTTCAGTGTGGTAAAATAGTTGTATTCTGCACCGTCGTACGGACTGTAACCTTTTACTTGGCCGAATGCTACACGCATAGTAAAATTTGCATCGGGATAAAAATATTTATCTTTTTCAAAATCCATTTGTGCCTTCATGTAGATGCGCTGCAAAGAATCCACTTTGTTTATATAAAATCTTAACGGAGGATAAATTTTAGCATATAGAAAATTATTGAGGTCACTGTAAAGTTTAACAAGGGCGTCTTTGTTTGGTTTAAATTTATCTAATCTTATAGATTTAAAAAGTTTGGTTGTATCTGTAAGCAATGTGTGAGAAAATACGTATTCGGTGAACTTATCAAAATCTCCTTTGTATTTTTTTCGTGCTTCTAATACAAAGGCGGGTTTTAGAGAATCCGGTAATGATTTGTCTGTTTCATACATCATTTTTTTGAAAATATCTTTGTCTATAGTCAAATAGAAATCTTTGTAAACACTTCGGTATTTATTTATTTCTTTTTTTACATCGTTTGTTTTAAAGACATTTGCAGATTTTAGTAAATCACTATAATAAAATCCTTCACTGACGTAATACAATGCAATTCTATACGGCAGCATCGCCTTGTAATACTTCTCAAACTCTTTAAAAATACCGGATAGTCTTGCCCTGTGATTTTGTTTTGTCCATTCCAAAAACTTTTTTTCGTATTCTTTTTTCTTTTCAATAGCATGGGTGCGTTCCAATCCTTTGTTTTCGCCTATCCATTTTTTCCAATAGTTTGCCACTCTTGCATATTTAGCAGAATATTGTAACTTGATTTTATGTGATTGTTGCATATACTTATCATAAATATCCAGTACATCCCTGCGGAGTTTTATACCGTGTTTGTTCATCTCCATAGTAGCTTGCAAGGCAACGGCAGGCAGGTATTCATTTGTTCTGCCCGGATAGCCCATTACCATTGTAAAATCATTTTCTTTGTAGCCTGCCAAAGATATTTCAAAGAATTTTTTCGGTTTAAGCGGAATGTTTTCGGGTGAATATTCTGCAGGTTCACCGTTTTTGTCGGCATATATGCGGAATAATGAAAAATCTCCGGTGTGACGGGGCCACATCCAATTATCCGTATCTCCGCCGAATTTACCGATGCTTGACGGAGGTGCTCCCACCAAACGAATATCTTTGTAAACTTTGTAAACAAAAAGAAAATATTGGTTGCCTTTGAAAAATGGTTTTACCACAATCTTACGGTTCGGGAATCTTTTTTGATATTCATTGATTAAAGTTTCCGAATTTTGCTTTATTATGTCTTGTCTTTGTGTTTCGGTATTTTCTGGTTTCACACCTTTTAATGTTTTGTTTGTTACATCGAAAATGCGGTCTAAAAATGTGACAGTAAGTCCTTTAATCGGAATTTCTTCCTTATCGCTCATTGCCCAAAATCCGTCACGCAAATAATCATGATCAACGGTGCTTACAGATTGTATAGACCAATATCCGCAATGGTGGTTGGTAAGCACAAGGCTGCGTGGAGAAATAATTTCGCCCGTACAACCACGCCCGAAAATGAGGACAGCATCTTTCATGCTTGCGTGGTTTATGTTGTAAATATCATCTGCATTCAGCATAAATCCTTTTTCGTGCATTCTTTCAATAGGATATCCGCTAAGCATACTTACGAGCCACATGCCTTCATCGGCAAAACTACTGAGAGCCGAAAGTGTTAAAAGTACTATTGTAAATAATGTTTTTTTCATAAGGCTTTCTTTTTGTTTTTTTCTTACAAAATCTATTTTTAAAATTTTTAAAAATTGAGAACACTAATCATTAACAACTAACAATTTACAATTATGTAATTATCTCATTAGCAAGTTAATTCATTTTCACATTACCCAAAATATTTCTTCAACTCCTTAAAGAGTTTGTGTGTCGGCAATCCCATTACGGTATAAAACGAGCCGTTTATGCTTTCTATACCAATCAATCCTATCCATTCTTGTATGCCGTATGCTCCTGCTTTGTCAAACGGTTTGTAATTGTTTATATAATAATTTATTTCATCATCTTCCAATATAACAAACTTAACCTCCGTAACATCTTCTTCGGTTTTAATCTTTTCTCCGTCAAAAATACTGTATGCGCTTATTACTTTATGTGTATTGCCCGAAAGCATTTTCAAAAACTCCACTGCCTCTTTCTTATTTGCAGGCTTACCAAGGATTTTATTCTTTTCCAAAACGATAGTATCAGCTGTTATGATTATATTGTTTTTTAACTCGGGGTACTTTCCCAACACTTTGATCATCTTATGTTCGGATAAAAAAGCCGCAATTTTTTCCGGTATTGTGTCTATAGGTACGACTTCGTTTACATTAGGACTAAAAAACTTCAATGCAACTTTACTGCCGACAGTTTTTTGCATAAGTTCCCTCCGTCTCGGTGATGAGGAAGCTAAAATTATGGGTTTGCTTATGTGTAAAAAGTCCATATTCTTGTTGTTTGGGAATAAAATTACGATAATTGCACACAAATAATAAGCGAATACCCCAATCCGGTAATCATTGTTGCTTTAAGTAAGGTTGATACGCTTTTAAATTTTTTTATATCACTTGTTTTGATAGTTTTAATAAAAGCTGCCAAAAGCGGCAATGCAATAGCCAAACTAAAATAATACAGTGAATAATTATCTCGCAAAAACTTGAAATAAACAAAATATAGTGCTACAATCTCTAAAATAATCAATACCGCAGCCAAGTATTTTGCAGATTTTACACCGGCAACCACAGGAAAAGTTTTTTTATCGGTTTTTTTGTCGCCTTCCAAGTCTTCAATGTCTTTGATAATTTCACGGATAAAAGTTGTGATGAATGCAAATGCAGCAAATCCCGTCACAAAATAAAAAATAGGCATATAATTCACTTCTCCGCTTTTTATAAGGTGTTCTGACGTTTCTTTGAATTTTATCATTTCAAACAGAACGACAAGTAATGGCACCAAGGCAACCAGTGTGCTCACAAGCAAATTGCCTACAAAAACCATTGCCTTGTAAGTGGTTGAATAAAACCACAACAAGCCGCCGATAAGCAAAAATAATGTTGCATAATTCCAATTACCCATTCTGAAAGCAAACCAAGTACCGAGTATAAATCCAATAAATGTCAATATGATGTAATATCTCATGGCATCTTTTAATGTAATGGATAAACCGACTATTTGACTTTTGCAGTCTTTGTTTACCATATCAGCCCTCATATCGTAATAGTCGTTTATTACATAACCTCCCGCAGCTATAAAAACCGTAGCCAAAACCAACAATAAGAAATCAAAACCACTGATTTGAAGTGACATATTGTTGTACGCCAAAAAGGAATTTATTACGCAATACCTCATTAAATACATTGTAACTGCAATAATTATCAGGTTTACAGGACGAATTATTTTAATGTATGAAATCATATTTTTCGTGTTTAAAAGTTACCAAACCATATCTTCATCGTTTAGCCATTCGCCTTTGGCACGCAAGACTTGTTCTACCACATCTCTAACACAACCTTCGCCACCTTTTTTGTCTGAAATATAAAGCGAAACGGCTTTTATCTCTTCTGCCGCATCGGCAGGACATACAGGTATTCCAACTTGCTTCATTGCATTCAAATCGGGTATGTCATCTCCCATATACAGGACTTCTTCGGGCTTGAGTGAATATTTTTCCATAAAATTCTTCAAAACCGGTACTTTCTCCGATGCAGACAGATATATATCTTTTACTCCCAATTTTTCAAACCTTTTTTCAACGCCGGCAAAATTCCCGCCTGTAATTATTGCCACGGGATATCCTTTTTTGGCAAGGAGTTGTATTATGTATCCGTCTTTTATGTTTGCAGTTCTAAGTAATTCGCCGTTTGAATCCAAAACCGAAACAGATGCCGAAAAAACACCGTCCACATCAAAAGCAAATCCTTTGACCTCTGTCAGAAGTTCTTTAAAGTTTTTATTTGTTTTCATTATCTTCGTTGTAAGTTTTGTGTATGCTTTCCGACACAAAGCTATAAATATTTTGCCAATCCTTGTGGCTTTCAAGCATTTTTAAGTGTTTATCCAATGTTAGCCTATCATTCCTTTTGGCAGGTCCTGTTTGCAAGTTTGCCGGTGGGATACCTTTTGATATGTTTTCAAAATATGGTTTCAACAGTGCTATTATATCAGAAAAGTTTATGTTGTTTTGTTCTGCAATAGATTTGGATATGTACAACATATGATTTGTGAAATTGTGTGCAAAAACTGCCGATAAATGAAGTGCAAACCTTTCGCTGTCATAAATGATTTTGGAATTTGATCCTAACGTATTGGCAAGAGTAATCAGTTTTCTTTCCGTATTCTTGTTTGATGCGGTGATAAATATCGGTATTTTCAAAAAATCGGCTTGCTTGCCTTTGACAAATGAATGCAGAGGATAAAAAACTCCGAAATTTAGTGTTACTTCCGAAAAAATGTCTGAAGGTAAACTTCCCGAACAATGAATCAATGTTTTGTTTTTGAAAAGGCTTTTGTGTGTATCTATTATTTGCTTGATTGTTTGGTCTTGTGTGGCAAAAATGTATAAATCGGGAGTTTGCGGAATATCTTTTAGATTTGTGATAAAGGGTAAATTTTCGTTACTTGTAATTTTTTTTACCACAACTGCATTTAATAAGTTATGTTTGTATAGTGCTTTTGCCAGTGAGTAGCCCAGGTTTCCGTATCCGATTATTGTTATTTTCATTTGGTTTTTTACTTTGCATAAAGGTAATGAATTACTTCAAACTAAAAAAGCCGTTACGGGCAATCCGCAACGGCCAGTTTTTAGAAAATAAATTTACCTCTCCGTTTATTTTCTCTTGAAATTTTTGTATCTGTTGTAGAACTTGTCTACTCTACCTGCTGTATCTACCAGTTTCATCTTACCTGTGTAGAATGGGTGAGAAGTGTTGGAGATTTCTACTTTTACCAACGGATATTCAACGCCGTCTATTTCGATAATATCTTTTGTTTTGGCAGTACTACGGGTGATAAATGTATATCCGTTCGAGATGTCTTTGAAAACAACCAATCTGTAGTTTTCCGGATGTATTCCCTTTTTCATTTTCTTACGTTTTTTTGTTCCTACTCAATTTTGTGAACGTGGCAGGGATCGAACCTGCAACCTACGGCTTAGAAGGCCGTTGCTCTATCCATTGAGCTACACGTCCGTGCTTTCGGAAAAAGCGTTGCAAAGATAATACTTTTTTAAATAACAAATGTTTCCCATTCAAAAATTTTGTTTCAAAAAAACAGAAATTATTGTCTGTTTTTATTGAAAAAATGTTTTGAATCGCCCCAAATACCAAATCCTATAGAATGGTTTATTTTTTTGAGACCTGCTTCTAAATGAGGCAAATGGTCTTCTGGTGCTTCAAATGTCTTTGGCTTGTTTTCATAAAGAAAATAATTGTCTCTGTATTGTGCGGGAGTAATATTGGGCATAAGTACATTGGCACCGGCTTGTATCGCTTTTATCCTGTCTCCGGATTCTATGGTCTGCATAGCTGTTGTTGCTGCTATATTTATGTCTTTCATTAAAATACGAAGCAGTGCTACCATTTTTAACGTAAGGTTGAACCGTTCTTTTTGTGGCTTTAATGAGTGTCTGTATCTCCACATTGGTGTTTTGTGATGTTCCAAATAAGGTCCCATTCCGCACATATCTATGTCAAAATCTTTCATAAAAAGCAAGTCTTTTGCAAGGTGTTCACTAGTTTGAAACGGTAATCCTATCATTACGCCTGTTCCGGTTTGGTACCCTGCCTTTTTTAAGTTTTCTAATGCTTTTAGTCTGTTAATAAAAGAGTGTATTTCATCATCAGGGTGTATTTTTTTATAAAGTTCTTCGTCACTGCTTTCTATTCTCAGCAAAAAACGGTGGGCACCACTGTTGTACCACATTTTGTAAATATCGTAACTTTGTTCGCCTACCGATAAGGTTATACCCAACTTCCCGTTGCTGACTTGCTTTATTCTTCTTATTAATTTGTCTATTGATTTTACAAACTCTTTGTTGTTCCTTTCGCCGGATTGAATTATAATGGAACCGTAATTTTTTTCATAAGCAAGTTTTGCGGTATTTATTACTTCATCTTCTGTTACTGTATATCTTACTATTGTTTTGTTATCTTTTCTTATTCCACAGTAATGGCAATTTTTACGGCAGATGTTGCTGTACTCTATAAGTCCTCTTAAATAAACAATGTTGCCACAGTATTTTTTTTTGATTTTTGCTGCTTGGTTTATTAGGGACTTTAATAATGAATCACTTGAGCAATCCAGTATTGCAGCAAGTAACTTGCAGTCAGCATTTATATTTTTTATTAACGCTTCCAAGAATGAAGATTTTACTCAAAAGTAGACATTCGTAAGATATAAATAATGATTTTTGTTTGGTTTGATGTAATATTTAAAATTATCATCGTTTTTTTTAGTAATATTGTAAATTTGGAGATATTACATGTTTGATGAAACGCAGGTATAAAAAAATATTATTGTGGCTACCTAAGTCATTGGTTATTATTGTACTTTTTGCAATTGCTTTTCTGTTTTTTGATTTTCTTCAAATTTGGTTGGGCGGGCGTATAGCTTCTTATCTTTCTTCAAAATTGAATACCAAAGTAGAAATAAACTCGTTGAATTTTGATGTTTTTGGCAATGTAAATTTGGCAGGTGTGACTTTTTATGATAAAGAGAATGATACATTGCTGTATTTTACCGGTTTGTCTGCAAGGTTGGCTGATTTGTCTTTCAAAAAACATTATGTCTTTTTTTCGAGTGCCGAAGTTACCGATCCGTTTTTTTATGTCAGGAGAGATACAGACGGAACCGTGAACTTAACTGAGCTTTTAAGGGAATTGTATTCGGCAGATACGGTAAAAGATACTATGTCTGATGGGTTTAAAGTTTATGTTTCAGCTATTCGGGTAAATGACGGCAGATTCAGGTATGAAGATTTGAAAAACAGAGAAAAGGACAAGAAAGGTAAAATCAATTTCAGCAACTTATATATGAAAAAGATAGATGCCAAGTTTAACAATTTTAAAGTAGATGATAATATAGATTTTGAAATTGAACATTTGTCATTTAAGGGGAAGAGCGGTTTTTCAGTTAGGCATATTTTTTCCGAATTTTCATACAACACTCACAGGTTTAAATTGATAAATACAAAAGTTATTACCAACAGTTCTTATATATCATTAGACTCTTTAATTTTTACTTCGAAAGAAGATGAGGTTTTTTCAGGTATTACAGATAAAACTTTTTGGCGTGTTTATTTCAACCATACTGCAATATCATTGAAAGATATAAATTTTTTGGCACCCGGTACTTTTGGCAATACCAGTCCTTTTTTGCTTACCGGATATGTTTACGGCTATTTATCGGATTTACATTTTAGGAATCTTAGTATTGAGTGGAGCAGATTGTCTCAAATGTATATTTCGGGGAACATTACAGGTTTGCCGGATATAAATAATACTCTTTTTTACTTAAATATACGAGATTTTAAAACGGATAAAACGGAGCTTGAAGAATTTTTAAGTGGTATAGCAAGCGATACGGTTTTCACATTGCCTTCTATTTTTGATAAGGCAGGTGTTTTTACTTACAAGGGTAATCTTTCGGGATTTTACAATGATTTTGTAACCTATGGTTTTTTAAAAACTGATTTCGGATTGATTAAGACCGACCTTCGTTTGAAACATAATGGGCATCTCAACTTGGACGGAGAGATAGGAACTGTTAATTTCAATATGGGGAGCTATTTTGATTTGCCAGATACCTTGTTGGGATTGCTTACTATGGAAGGAAATGTAAAGGGAACTGTTGATACTTCCGGTAATTTTAAATTTGACTTGGCGGCAAATGTTGATAAAGTTGGAATATTAAATCATAATTACAGAAACATTGCGATTGATGGGGTTTTAAATAACACCTCGTTTGACGGTGAAGTTAATGTAAAAGATACGGCTTTGAGAATGGTATTTTGGGGACAAGTGGATTTTTCTGATAAAAATACAGTTTTTGATTTTACTGCAGATGTTAAAAAGGCAGTTGTCCCTATTATTTATCCTTATGCCAATACAAAAATTGATTCAGTTAGTTTGCTATTGAAATCGAGAGTTAAGGGGGACAATTTAAAAACATTTGACGGTGATTTGGAATTGTACCAAGTTGCCATACATTCATGGGGAAAAAATTTTAAAATAAACAGTTTTATAGTATCTGCAAATGATGGCAACAAAGGTGAGAAAAAACTAAATTTTAATTCTCCGGTTTTATCAGGAATTTTGGATTTTAAGGCTTCGGATTTTAAGGATGTTAGGGATTTGATTACTAAGACAATTGCCAATTATTATACTTTTGTATCTTTACCCGATAAAAAACTTGATACTACAGTTTATTTGTCAGCAAATTTCAGTTTGGTTAATCCTGAAGTTTTGAATTATTTCTTTTTACCTTTTAATATTGCACCGAATAGTAAGTTGAATTTATATGCCGGTATGAATGACTCCGTTAATTTTTCTTTCGAAACGGATTCCATAAGTTTCGGAACTACAAGATTGTTAGACGCCAGTTTGTTTGTTAAGCCATTGTCAAAAGGTGTAGATGTAGGTTTGAAAGCATCAAAGATTTATGCATCGGGATTTTATTTAGATAGTATTTTATTTGATGCAGACTTATATCGTGACACAGCTAATTTTGAAATGTCATGGAATACTATTATAGATTCTTCAGTGTATGCAGGTGATTTGCAAGCACAAGCAGTTATTGCTGATACTCATCGTGTTATATGTGATTTTATACCGTCTTATTTTATAATAGCTGATACAATGTGGTATGTAAATGACTGGAATTGTGAAGTAAATGATACTAATATAATAATAAAGAATTTTGTTTTAAATCACGAAAATGAATATGTGTGGTTAAATGGAATTATGTCTGGTAAAAAAACAGATTCTTTAAAAGTAGAAATTGAGGGAATAGACCTTAAGCATTTTAATTCTTTTTTTGAAAAGTCAGGATATTTGGCAAAAGGTTATGTTTCTGGGGATATAAATTCTGCCGGAATTTTATCAACTCCTATTGTAGAATCAAATTTGGAGGTGAATAACTTTGTTTTTGACAAAGAGAAGTTCGGTAAGCTAAAAATAAATACATCATGGATAGATTCTACAAAAAAATTGCAGGCTGATATTTATCTACTGCGTAGTAAGCTCAAAACACTTGAACTTAACGGTTACTATGATACCAAAACCAATGGTTTGGATTTTACCTTGAATTTTAGAAGATTATTGTTGCGGCACTTTCAGCCTTTTTTGGATGGGGTGTTATCGAAATTCAGAGGTTTGGCTGAGGGTGATATCAATATCAAAGGAACTTTAAATCACCCATTGATGGAAGGTGTTGTTGATTTGAAAAAAGTTTCCTTTATGGTTGATTACCTAAAAACTGCATATTCATTTACGGCACCTATGTATGTGAATTATAAAGGGTTGTTTTTGAGGAATATAGATGTGTATGATAGCGAGGGCGATAAGGCTAAGGTGGATTTTTCTTTTACACATAAAGATTTTAAGGATTTTTCTTACAATATAAATGTTTCTTCACCGAATTTAATTTATATGAATACGACAGAGAAAGATAATCCTTTATATTTTGGTAAAGTCTATGGAGGTGGTAATGTTTCTGTTACAGGTAATTTTGGTGAGATTTCCATAAAAGGGAATGTTACAACACAAAAGAAAACAAAATTTAATTTGGCATTGGAGTCTCCGGAAGATGCTGAAGAATACGGGTTTGTAACTTTTGTCTCAGAAAAACAACTCAAGGATACCGTTAATATATTAAAAAATAAAACAAAATCTATAACAGGTGTTGATGTTGATTTAAAACTAAAAGCTACGGATGATGCTTTAGTTAGAATAATTTTCAATTCAAAGTCTGGAGATATAATAAGAGCAAATGGTAAAGGAGATTTAAATATACGGCTTACGAAATTAGGAGATTTAATAATAAAAGGAGATTACATTATTGAACATGGTAGTTATTTGTTTACACTGCAAAATATGATAAACAAGAAATTTGAAATAAAAAAAGGAAGTTATATAAAATGGAACGGGGACCCATATAAAGCCTATCTTAACATTACTGCGGTTTACAAAGTGAAAACTTCACTATATGAATTGACGTTGGATAGCAATGATAGGAAAAATGTATATGTGGAATGTTTGTTGAACATTACGAATCGGTTGGATGAGCCGAATATTAAATTTGGTATTGATATAAAATCAAATAATACACGCGCCAAAACGATTTTGGCTAATATGAGTCAAGACGAAATTAGTAAGCAGATGATAATGTTAATGGTTTTAGGACGTTTTTATACTCCTGAAAAATTTAGACAAACTAACGATGTTTATGCAGAAAGTGGTCAAGGTAATGCTTTGGGTATGAATGCTAGTGAATTATTGTCTGAGCAGTTAAGTTATTGGCTTTCTCAAATAACAAAGGATTTTGATGTAGGGGTAAAATACATTCCTGGTAATGAATTATCTAAATCTGAACTTGAAGTTGCTTTGAGTACACAGATGTTCAATGATAAAGTAATAGTAAATGGGAATGTAAATATGGGGGGAAATGTCCCTACTTCTTCCGGCGTGGCTGGGGATGTGTCGGTAGAACTTAAGCTTAACCCAAAAGGCACTATCAGGTTAAAAGGCTTTAATAAGACTAATGATGATCTATTAATATATCAGGATTCACCTTATACTCAAGGGATGGGAATATTTTATACTGAGAGTTTTAATTCTATAAGTGGACTTTTAAAAAAGTATTCTTCGGGACTCTGGAGCAAAATTTACAAGGCTAATGAAAATATTATCCGAAAAATAAAGAAGAAAAATCAATAGTATCCGTACTTTTTCATTCCTATATTATATTTTTCATCTAGTAGTTTGTTTTCTTCCGCAAACATATTCACGATTTTTGGTATGTACTTGTCGGGAACTTTGAACCTTTTGCCAGGAATGTTGTGTGACAACTTTAACATAACTTTACCTAAAAAAGGATTTGTCTTGCCTAATACAATAATTAAAGGTAACAAATATGAAGGGGGTGATTGATTCTTTTTCTTAAAACTTATTTTACTTAAGTTAACTTCGAGTTTTAAATCTTCTGTTACTTTTTTGATTGTTTGTTGTGGGTTATTTATAAAGTCTTCGAACAAATAAATATACATTTTTGAATTGGGAAAATTCTCAAAAAATTGCAAGTGTGAATAGTACTTCCATTGTTTATATTTTAATTTTTTTATATGAGAAAAATAGAATGTAAAATCTTTGTATTTCCCGGTTTTAGCTAAAAAAGAATACTCTGAAGCTAATAAATCTATTTGATTTCTTATAAAAACTATAATCTTTATTTGCTTATAATGTTTCAATATATATGAATAGTTTTTTAAAAATACTTGAGGATTGTATTTCCATCCACTAATATTTACTATTGCTTCACTGCTAAAAATTATATTTTCTTTAAATTCTGTTAATTTTTCTTTCCCTAAAACGATGTTGAAAGAATTTGTTAAGTAAGTAAAGTTTTTAACGTTTGGGAAAAAAGATTTTTGAAACCATGTAGTTGCTGTTTTGGGATAACCAATATGTAAAATTAGTGTATTAC
>JALTDM010000046.1 GCA_027074135.1 Bacteroidales bacterium | reverse complement strand
GTTTTATATTTACTTTTGAACAAATTTTAAAAATCGATGCAACTTTTAAAAAAAAATCATGTCTTTGAGTACTGTAAAAAATTAACAAAAAAATAAAAGCGCTATGAGAAAAACTGTTTTTTTATTTGTGGCAATTTTCTTCCTGACAGCTTTGGGAAGAATTTGGGCACAGGCAGATGCCGGTCCCGATCAAACAATTTGTACCGATTCCACTTACATGGATGCAGTAGGTAATGTGGGCGACGGTACATGGAGTGTGTATCAAGGTTCGGGAGATTTTGCTAACGACCAAGATCCACACACATTAGTAACAAACATCGGACAAGGTGTCAATAAATATATCTGGAATACCGGAGGAGGTAATAGAGATACTGTTACGGTAATAAATAATACCCCTACACAAGCACTTGCAGGAAGTGATCAAACAATATGTTCAAACACCTTTACTTTAGGAGCAAATTCTCCAGCTTCAGATGAAACTGCACAATGGACAGTATTAAGTGGAGGTGGCATATTCTCAGACATAACAGATCCAAGTGCTACAATAGGCCAACTACCGCAAGGAACAACAGTTTTAAGGTGGACAATAACAAAAGGTGGTTGTACTAGTTCAGATGAAATTGCAATAACAAATGATCTACCTGATGAACCTTTTGCAGGCTATGATCAAGAACTTTGTGCAGACAACACCACGCTGGAGGCTACTCCTCTAAACATTGGCACAGGAACCTGGAGTGTAATTAGCGGAAGTGCAACTATTGCTTCAGCTCACGATCCTCACTCACAAGTAACTAACTTGGCACAAGGTGCAAATATTTTACAATGGACTGTTACAAACAATGGTTGTACTTTGATAGACCAAGTAATAATAGTTAATAACTTACCTGACCAACCTAATGCCGGTAGCGACCAAACAATTTGTGCAGATAATGTAACTTTAAATGCTAATAACCCTACAATAGGAACAGGACATTGGAGTGTAATAAGCGGAAACGCCGTAATTGACGACCCAACCAGCAATACTCCTAATGTTACCTCATTAGCTCAAGGGCAAAACACATTCA
>JALTDM010000045.1 GCA_027074135.1 Bacteroidales bacterium | reverse complement strand
GAAATATATTTTTCCTTTTTATCGCAATAGGATTTCTTTCCCTTATATCCTGCAAAGACACTTTTGAAGAAGATGTTTCACAAGACACCGTTGTGTTGATAAGTCCTTATGATGGTTATGTTTCCTTATCAAATACTCAAACATTTTGGTGGGAAGAAATTGAAGGAGCATCTTCTTATAATCTTCGTGTAATGGGAATTGATACAGCCAATAACAATCAAGTTCTTTCTCTTGAATTAGATACTAACTTAACTGGAAATCAATTTCAATATAGTTTTTCGCCAGGTGCATATCAATGGGGTGTAAAAGCATTCAATGGTGGTTATACCACGGGATATACTTACCACATTTTTTACATTGATAGTTCAGTTGATATCTCAAATATTTCCATTAATTTGATTTCACCATCGTCAGATTATATAACAAATGATTCTACTATTACATTTATATGGCAGGAAGTATATAATGCAACTCAGTACAATTTTGAAATTTGGAAGGATTCGTTTTCCAGTGGTACTTTATATAATTACCAATATGCTTTAACGACACCATCATGTATTGTTACAGATATTCCTGATGGAAAATATTATTGGGGAGTTCAGGCAAGAAATGGAACAACAACATCGTCATTTTCAACATTAAAACTTATTATAGACCATACAGTGCCAGATATGCCGAATCTTTTGTCTCCGGCATATGGAGATACTTTATATGTGTCAGATTTAACTGCAGGGAATTTAGTTTTTTCTTGGAGTCATGCTTTTGATTCAGGAAGTGACCTTAATGATAGCTTATTACTTTCACAAGATAGTTTGTTTTCCACAACTCTTCAAAATGTTTTGCTTTCCGATACCACATACACATGGAATGTGGGAAATTATTCAGGAACTTTTTATTGGAAAGTAAAAACTATTGATGCGGCAGGTAATCAAGGAAGCTATTCCTTTACATATAATTTTTTTATCAGTAGGGACTAATGAAAAATAAAAAACTGAAATATCCTTTAATTATCTTGACTGTAATAATATGGGGTTTAGTTTTTTATAAAATTTTCAGTTATAAAAG
>JALTDM010000044.1 GCA_027074135.1 Bacteroidales bacterium | reverse complement strand
AATAGAATATATTGACTCTTCTGCTTTTTATGTTAGATATTTTGATGATAATGATAATTTAGTGAAAGAATATTTAGTTGTAGATGGAAATATTAATGAAATAAATAATTCCAAAGCAGCAGAAGCAGATTGCAATGAATTGGGACCAGCAAGGGATGGAGAAGATTTTTATGATTGTGTGAAAAGGAATTGGACAAATTTTGGTTGTGATTTTGTGGGTATTGTCGCTCAAGCAACAAATCCTCGCTTGGTTCTTTTGGCAATTTCTATCGAGTGTGGAGTAACATTAAAATAAATAGATATGAAAGGTAAACACATTCTTTTTTTATTTATTTTTTCAATTGCATTAATTTTAACAGGTGCTTTTTTTAAACTTAATCATGTGGAAGGAGCTAACTTATCTCTTTCTGTTGGTTTAATATTAGAAGCACTTACAATTTTGCTGGTAATTATCAAGTATTGGAAAAGTTTATGGAAGTTTTTACAAAAATGAACAAAAGTTAGGCAGCCCTTCCTGCTGCCTAACTTTTGTTTTACAAAAACCTCCTGTACAATATTTTTATAAACACGCCTGCGCTTTCTTTGGTTGTGTCAATATTGTAAGTTGCCAGCAGGTCAAGTGCTTCTTCCAGTGAACCTGCTGCGTTTAGTTTGGATACTGCTTCATCGTATTTTTCTTTATTGCCGCCAAAAAGTTCCCGAATAAACATAAGTTTTTCGTTTAGGGTAATAGCTTTAGAAATATTTGTTACAGGCATATTTGCCAGCTTGGTGGATAAATCCGTATCATTTTTTATTTCTTTAATCATATCATAGAGGGTAGTTTTTGCAGATTCTGCAAGCACTTCGGAGATTGTTTGATGATTGTCCGTGTGTTCATTGTTTTGTTGAGTTTCATGGATGATAACTTCTTCTTTTTGTTTGCTTTCCTGTTCACTTTTTATTTCCTCCTTAACAGTAATTGATGTTTCAGGTTGTGGTTCGTCAAACTGTGGTATTGTACTTTCATCTGGCTTGGCTTCCTGTTCATTTGCAATAATTTCTTTTGCAGAACTGTGAACTTCAACTTCAGGTGTTACAATGTTATTTTCTTTTGAATGTGTTTGAGCAGAAATTGTATTTATGAGTTCAATAATTTTCCCGGTTTCTTTTTCCAATTCTTTGATTTTTTCTTCAAGCGGGTTTGTTTCGGGAACAGATTCCTCAACAGATTCTTCCTGCTGTTCAAAAGTTATATTTTCGTATAACTCCAATATAAGTTTTTTGGCAAGTTCTTTATCTAATTCAGTCAAATTATCATTAAGAAAAATTTGCTCAAGTTTTTTTATTATTTTAAGATTTGTTTCCATTGCTAATTGTTTTTTATGGTTTCTATTGCTTGCAACAATGTTAATTCTTGTTGTTCGCCTGTTTGCATATTTTTCAGTGCAACGGTACTGTTGTTCACTTCGTTCTCACCAATAATGATAACGAATGGTATCTTGTTTTTATTTGCGTAATCAAATTGTTTTTTCAATTTAACCTTGTCGGGATAAATAATACTGCTTATGCCATTTTCACGAAGTGTTTCCGAATATTCGTAAATGTAAGTCAGATATTCATTGCCGAAATTTATAAACAGTACTTTTGCCGGCACATCTGTAACGCCGTTGAATAAATCAAGTTGTTCCATAACATCATAAATGCGGTCGGCACCAAAAGAGATTCCAACGCCCGAGACATTGTCCATACCGAATATACCTGTTAGGTTGTCATATCTTCCGCCTCCGCATATGCTTCCTATTGCCACATCATTAGCTTTGACTTCCAAGATTGCCCCGGTATAATAATTCAATCCTCGTGCCAGGGAAGTGTCAAATTCAATAAGGTTGTAAACAGCGGGGAAGGTTTCTCTCAATGTATCCATTACAAACAATAATTCTTCCAAACCTTTCTCACCTTCAGCTATACCTTCGAGATATGTTTTCAGAAAAGCGGTTTTTTCAAGATTTGACCCTTCAAGTGTCAAAACAGGTTCCAATTCGTCAATTTGATGTTTTGAGAGTCCTCTTTGCAAAAGTTCGTTTTTTACTTTTTCCAGACCTATTTTTTCAATTTTGTCTATTGCAATTGTAATATCAGTAAGTTTTTCGGGGGCGTTGATTCTTTGTGCAATTCCTGCCAATATTTTACGGTTGTTAAGCTTAACGGTAACATTTATACCCAGCTCACTGAAAACATGGCTGATAATCAAAATGAGTTCCACCTCGTTAAGCAAAGAATTACTGCCTATTACATCTATGTCACATTGATAAAATTCGCGATACCTGCCTTTTTGCGGCTTATCGGCACGCCATACAGACTGAATTTGATAACGCTTAAAAGGAAATGTTATTTCGTTGCGGTGTTGTACTACATATCTGGCAAATGGGACGGTCAGGTCATAACGCAGCCCTTTGTTAGAAATATCTTTTATTTCTTTGTTTTCTATCTTAGTGTCAAGACCGGAATTTAAAATTTTGAATAATAATTTATCACCTTCTTCTCCATATTTTCCCAAAAGGGTTGATAAATTTTCAAGTGCAGGTGTTTCTATAGGTACATAACCGAAGAGTCTGAAATTTTTTTCCAGTATATTAAAAATATACTTTCTTTTAAGCATTACTTCCGGTGTGAAATCTCTTGTTCCTTTTGGTACTGAAACTTTTACTTTCATTGTCATGTGTTTTAATAAAGTTCGTTGTATTTTTTTGCTTTATATTGCTTTAATAATTGAATCATAAGTGAATCTTGAGCCCAATCCAATGCAGTGCGTCTGCTTGATGTAGGATGATTGGGATTTGCTCCCAATTCAAGCAAAGCTTTTGCAGTTCCCGGATGATTTGTCCTCACTGCCAAAATAAGTGGTGTTTGCCTTATCAGATCCTGCTCTTCCAACTTTGCACCGTGAGATACCAAGTATTTTGCTATTTTAGTATATCCTTTTTTTGCTGCTATGTGCAATGGTGTTTCGCCTGTATTTATTTTTACATTTACATCCGCACCGCCTTGTTCCACCAATATTTGAACAATAGTGTCATTGCCTGCATCAACAGCATAAACCAAAGGAGTCCATTTGAGTGAATTAGTTTGGTTAACCAAATATTTTTTCTTTTTAATCAGTGAAGATACTTTTTTTGCATTGCCGTTCAAAACGGCTTTTGTTAGCGGATTTTTCTGCGCAAACCCTTGTAGTGAAAAAAATGCCAATACGATGATTACAATCTTTGTGTTTCTCATATCACTTTTATTTTTTACCCATTACTGCAGCGATTGCAAGCAACACACCCAAAATTATTCCCAATATTGCGGCAAAAAGTACTTGGAAGTCCTGCGGCAACAAGAATGTAATGGTATGTGCCGGTATCCAAAACAGTGGTATAGTCTTTTTGAATACAAAGTTCCATTGGACATTCCAATCCATTGTGGTAATGATTTTAGATACATTTATCGGTTTAAAAACCGCCCAAAAACTACCGTTGTTTTCTACTATGTGTGTGTCAGTTATTTTATGTGCAGTCATCAGTACGGGTGCATATATCAGATTCATTGCCGTACTTATAGAAAAAGACATAAGCAATTTAGTTGAAGAAAAAGGTTGTTTCATAACAGATGCGGCATTTTCCACACCAAGATATTGTAAAAAGTTAGGCACTCCGGTTGCAAAAATTATAAATGCCATTTTTATAGTTAAACCGTAAAATCCCCAATACATAGCCCTCGGCAGCACACCAAAACCGGGCTTAGTATATTTTCCTGTCCTAATGCGTAATCCCAACACTTCTCCCAATGTAGCAAGTATGGCAAATTTTATAAATGCCATTATCATACCGTGGTTGTGGTTAAATTGTTTATAAAAATTGTATAAGTCACTACTGATAAAAAACGGTAGAAACAATAGAATTAAAAAAACTATAAAAATTATATCGTTCTTCTTCATTGTTAGTTAAATTTTTCACAAAGATACTATAGAAAATTTTGTTGAAGATTTTAATGACTTTTAAATTTAGTTTTTGTAATTTCTTAGATTAAAATTTTTAATGACATTCCTGTCCTAAATAAATTTCAGGGGAAAAATGCCTTATTGATTCACAATAAATTAAGGTATAAAA
>JALTDM010000043.1 GCA_027074135.1 Bacteroidales bacterium | reverse complement strand
AAAATATTGTAAAGCAAGACGGCAAAGAAGTGTTACAAAGAATACCGCAAGACCCAGCTGGTGGTAAATTTGTGGTTGAAGATTTAAAGAGAGAAATTAGAGGATACCCTGTAATAACTACAAAGCCGACAAGAGATAAAGTTACAAGAGCGTTACCCGCAAGTGCTGAAGCTGAAAAAGGAACGATTAAAATTGTTAGGGCTGATTGGTTAGGTGCTTTTTTAGATGAATTGGAAAATTTCCCCGATGAAGCTCACGATGATATGGTTGACACACTGTCTGATTTAGTAGATGAATTAATTACACCGAAAAGAAAAAGGATTAAGCCTATATTGGTATAATTTTAAAAAAAAGGGGCTATAAATGGCAAAAGATAGAATAAAAGCTACAAAAACCGCACCGATTGATGAGAATGTAGAGTTATTGACAAGTGAAATAAGTAACGAATTTTTACTTAATTATTTTTATATTCTACCAAATGCGAATAAAATATTAGAAGAGGCGGGGGTTAAATATGATGTCTTAATAGATATGTTGGACGACCCGCAAATTTTAGCGGTTAGCAATAAAAGAAAAGAAATTGCAAAATCTTATGATTGGAAAATAACTGGCGATAATGAGGAAGCAGTTAATTTTGTTACTGATGTATTTAATAAAAATGTAGATATACCAAAGATAATAGACGGCTTATTTGTAGGTATGCAAGTAGGTTATGCAGTTTTAGAGATTGTATGGGATTTTGATGAGAATAATAAAATAATTATACAAGATATAAAAAAAAGAAATCCTTTACGATTTGTATTTAAAGGCAATGGGGTATTAATGTATCGTGATAAATTTGGAGCGTTACAGGAAGCACCAGATTATAAATTTATGATATTTACTTATAATAGTTTAGATGATAGTAATCCGTATGGAAGACCTCTTAATGCGAGTTGTTTTTGGTATTGGCAATTCAAGAAAAAGGGCTGGACTTATTGGCTTACAGCTTTACAAAAATATGGACTTGCACCGCTTATATATAAAGCAATAGCAGATGCCGAAGATGACAATGATATAAATACTA
>JALTDM010000042.1 GCA_027074135.1 Bacteroidales bacterium | reverse complement strand
TGATATTCAATCCCTTACCCGTGCTTTCTACTTTTGCATAGCATTTTTCAGGCTCTTGCCAACTTTTGGCTTGATATTCAAATGCTTCGGTAAATACCTGTATCTTTTCGCCTTTCTTTACATAGCTGTAATTAACGCATTTGGACAATAAGCTCGTTCTTCTCTTTAATACTTCATTTGCGGCTATGGCAATACAATATTTTAATCCGGCTTTTCTTGCGTATTTATAAAATATTGGCGTACTAAATCCACTGTCTGCTCTTATAATTATCTCTATATCAGGATGTTTTGCACGTATTTTTTGTACTACTCTTTTCAATATTCCTACATACCACCAATTAGAATGTGCATTGCCGGGGCGTAGCACTGGAACTATTATTTGACCTGTCTCCCCATCGTGAAAAAATAATTCATTATACATAAAATGTCCATAAAACCCGTTAAATAGTGATAATTGCTGGTGTCCATACGTTTCTGCATCTGTCCCGTCTATGTCTATTATTACTTTTTTGCGTCCTTTTAAGGTCTCTACATATCTATCAACCCAAGCATGTAATATATTGAATATCATTACTTTATCTACACTGTTCTCAAAACGGCTTATTGTTGGTTGTGAGGCTAATTTTCCATTAAATACTTCTTTTATCAACGCATCTTGTTTCAATTTTTCTACATCATTGGCATCCTCATAGCCTAGTAAAATTCCAAAAACACGCAGTTTTAGAATTTCAGAATAGTCATATTTTACATAACGTTGATTACGTTTGTCTATAAACACATCGCTTATATTCTTTATTAAACCGTGTTTCCTTTCTATTTGTTCTGCGATTAATATCCCGCCGTCTGACGATAAATTTTGTGCATTAGAATTGATAAAATAGGCTTTATTTTGTCTATAAAATAGTGTATCTTTGTTGCTCATTTTTGGGTGTAAGTTTTTTATCATTTTTTTGTTTTAACTTCCACAAAATTAACAACTTACACCCTTTTTCCCAAATTTTTTATGAATTATTTGGGTTAATTACCGGTTTATTTGTATTTTTGTTCCGCCTGAAAAGTCCCATAT
>JALTDM010000041.1 GCA_027074135.1 Bacteroidales bacterium | reverse complement strand
AAAGCATCTGCTTCTTTGATCGTAGTTTCATATTCTTGTTCTAACTTTTGCTTTGCTGCCAAATCCGATAGTATATTGTCTATCTCACTTATCTTTTCCTTCGGATAACTTTCTTCAGGCTTTAGCTGTAGTGCTTTATTATAACTCTGTTTAGCTAAATCATATTTCTTGCTTTTAAACATTTTATCTGCTGAAGCAATAAGTTGAGAGTATTGATTATTAAGTTCATTTTGTTTTTCTTGCTCATTTTGTTGCGCAAGCAATTTATTTATTTCTTGAAGACGTTTCTTAGGATAATCCTCATCTGGTTTTAAATTTGAGGCTTTTTTATAAGGAGAGACTGCATCTTTATATCTTTTCTGATCAAATAAGGCATCTGCATTAGCAATTAACCTTTTATATTCTTTTTCAATTCTATTATCTTGAGAACGTTTTTTCTCACATTTTTCAATTTTATCATCCGGCAAATAATTATACGGGTCATAATCTATCGCAGATTCATAAATATCAATTGCTTCATCATATTTCCCTTGTTTACATAATTCATCACCTTTGGCTATAAGTTCATTAAATTTCTTTTTTTTCAAAACCTCGAGCTGATCCATAAGTTTCTTCAACTTATCTTGCATTAAATTTGTATATGTTTGATCATATTCAAACTCATCATAATCTTTATTATATTTAACAATAGCCACAGGTTTTTGTAGGATCGAAATATCTAAACCTTCCACATACATAAAAAGTTCAACTGTAAAATTATAATTCCAATAAAATCCCTTTTCAGGAACATGTGTATCAAATTTAATTTTCTTTGTCACTAACCCCTTTTTCCCTACTTCTATTATTATTGATTTATCCAAAGGGAGTTTCATTTTAAATTTTCCAGAAGCATCGGTTTTTTTCTCAGCAATTAAATTTGTACCGTCATATACATTTACAAAAGCACCTTGTACAGGGTCTTTTTCTATCTTAACTTTTCCGGTAACAGAAAGGTAACCTTCTTTTGAAGATTGAGAGTATACTTGATTGAAAACTAATATAAGTAAAATAAAAAAAAGAAGTTTTCGCA
>JALTDM010000040.1 GCA_027074135.1 Bacteroidales bacterium | reverse complement strand
GCAGATTTTTTTAAGGAACTGGAAAAGGTTGAAACATCCAAAAACGAAATAATACCGGAATTTTTATCGACACACCCATCACCCCCGCACAGGGAACAAAGGGTTTTAAGGCTTACAAAAGGATGGCAGGCAATAGCAAAAAGGGGGTTTTATGAGATTGGAAGAAACGTTTATTTAAAACATATCGACGGAATACTGTTTGGCAAAGATAAAAGAAACGGCTACACAATAGGAAACCACTACTATCATCCCAATATGCGATTTACATTTTCATTTCCGAAAGGCTGGAAACTTATAGACACAGATAATTACATAGGCATTTTCCCGCAAAATGGCAATGGAATCTATATAAAGATTTTTCTATCCAAAGGCTCTATCTATTCCGCCGCCAACCGCTTTTCTTCCAAGGGCATACTTTTAAAAGCAAGAAGATTGAATATAAACGGATTTAGAGCAGTTAAAATTATGAGACTTGCAAAGATTTCCTCTCAACTTTTTGTTCAAAAGGCATATTTTATAAGTTTTAACGGGAAAGTTATGGTATTTTTTTCACAAGTTCCGTCTGTTTCATACCCGCTTTATGCTCAAAAAACAGACCAACCCGCTATGACATTTAAGCGATTGAGAAACCCAAAAAGGCTAAATGTCAAAAACCTCTATGTTAAAGTTGTAAGACCGAAAGACATAACGTTTTTTTCAAGCCTGCTTGATAAATATCACATCAAAGGCAAGCTGAGAAAAACGATTTATATCATCAACAATATGCAGCCGGATACGCTGATAGCAGAAGGCGAACCGGTTAAAATACTTATAAAAAGATAGTTGTTTCCCTTGAAGAGTTTATTTTCTTTCAAAGGAGTGCATAAGTTATTTTACAGTACCGTATATTTAAGTAGAAATTCAAAATTATCTTTTTTGCTTGTGTGTTTTGTATTAACCGCTAATCACCAGTAACTAACTACCAGCCACTCAACCATTCTTTGCACCTCGTAGGTGCAAGTTTTGAGATAAAGAAACTGGTTGTTTTATCAAATTATTTCATTCGCAATGTTATTTAATTTCTTTAAATGCTATCA
>JALTDM010000039.1 GCA_027074135.1 Bacteroidales bacterium | reverse complement strand
CCAACAAATCCCCTTTCAGCAAATAAACATCATCAACAATTGAATGTTCAGGAAATTTCTGAATAATGGAATCCAAAACCATAAGAGCCAACGAATCTTGCCCTGCAAACTCATACAGTTTTGCCCTACCGTACATTACAAGCGGTGTTTTCGCCGAATCAAAAGCCGTATTGTTTTCAATAAGTTCCGCCAATTTAAAAGCATCATTTGCTATAGGCTTCGAAGTGCTGCCTTTCAACACATCAGCCAAAGCCTTTGCCCAATCAATATCTCCCGAGAAAAATGCCAAATATGCTTTTTTGAGTTTTGCCTTATCCCTTAATTCCGGGTCCACATTTTGCCTTTCCACACGGGAATAAATTATGGTTGCTGTCCACGGGTCACCGGACATTACATACAAATCACCGAGCAGCAATTTCAAATCTTCAACCTTTGCAGGGTCAAAATACCGGGAATATTTTTTTATCACATTATCCAAAAAATCAGCTGCACTATCCGGCATATTTAGATATTTTCCCAGCAAATAAGCATAATTTTTAACGGCTTCGTAAGTTGAATTATTAAAAGAATATGCATCAAACGTTTCTTCGTAATCTTTTTTCAAATCATACAATTCTTGTTTGGTGGCGTGGCGGTTTTCGGTAATTTTTCTGAACAAAGTTTCCAAATAATAAGTTTTTGCAAAAATATATCTCAACGACGAGCGGTCATACTTGTTCATTATGTATTTAAAAGCCTTAATTGCCAAATCGTATTTCCCGTTCTTCAGAAGGATTTTGCCGATGTCAATTATTTTTTGCGGATCGTCTGTCCGCTTATCCAAAGCAATAGCATAATTTAGGGCTTCGGCATATTCGTGGCGTGACAAAAACAACCATACAAGCAATTTTGAATAAATTGTTTTAGAAGGCTTTTTTTGTATTCTGCGGATAAGTTCTTTTTTCAAAACAGGTGCAATTTCATCATTGTTTCCGGACATTGCATATTGAAACCTGCTTTTTACGGTTTGGTAGTAATCGGGATTTTCATCGAGCAAATCAAGATATGCGGATACCATTTGCGGATACTTTCTTTCTAAAAAATATAAATACCCGAGTTCCATATTGAACGAATAACTTCGCTTAAATTTTTTTTGGCCGAGGCGGTATAATTGTTCGGCATAATCAAACTCCCTGATATTTATAAATTCGTTTGCGGCAGAAATAATTGAAGATTGTGACAATGGGACAGACTTGATTGCTTTTTCAAATACCGATGCCGCTTTTGCACTGTCTCCTGACATTTTGTATGCAAGTCCCAACATTATTTTGTACGAAAACGAGTTTTTATGTATGCGTGCTGCTGTCTTGGCTTCCTTAATGGCATTTTTTATTTTGCCTTGCTTTATCAGGCAGTCAATATAATATTTGAAGTAAGTTCGGGAGGAAGTTTTTTCATACAATTTTTTATACAATTCCGATGCCTTGTCAAACTCGCCGTTTCGATAATATTCATAAGCCAGCAGATAATCGGAAGTAACCGTAGTCTGCGGCAAAACTTGAAGAGACAAAAAGAAAGCAATAATGAATGTTAATAATTTTTTCATGTACTTTTTTTATTGTTATTGTCACCCCTCTGTATCTCCCCTCAAGGGGAGAAGTTTATTTTCCTCCCTTGAGGAAGGATTAAAGCAGGTGATAGTAATTAAATGCAAAATAATCATTCTTTTGTACCTAAAAAAGTTTGTCTTGAATGTCTAATCTTATTTTTCTTTTAATTCAAAAAACGCTTTTTTATTGTGTTCAACCACTTGCTTTAACTCATTAGTTTTTTGCACAATAATTGAAGTTGCCTTTGCTTCGTCAGACACAAACTTTTTCACTTTTTTTTCTTCACCTTGTTCTATAAGCAATGGAATATCGTGTTTTAAATTTACCAGTTGAGTCTTGGTGTAATCTATATTACTTGCTAGTTCACCTAATTTGTTTTTCAGTTTTTTCACAAAAAACTTCTTTGTATCCATAAAAGCACCGAATTTAGGAGATAACGAATCGGTATCCGCCGAATTAACACCTGCTTTAATTTGTTTTACAATGCTTGCTATTACTGTATCCGACTGGATATTTTTTACTACAATACCGGCAGAATCTACCAGTGACATAAGTGAATCCACTTTTTTTATTTCTGTATTAACTTGTTCATTACCCGAATTGCAAGCAACAAAAATCACCGAAACACTTACCGCCAATACTAAAACTACTTTTTTCATAATCTTTACATTCTTTCAAATTAACAAATTAGCAATTTAACTTAATTGACACATTATCCTTTTATTATTTTTTCAAATATTCCCTCAAATCCAAAGGTTTACTTACCTCTATCAGCTTTTTATTTACCGCAATGGAAATTTCTCCTGTTTCCTCCGAAACTACAACTACCGGCACATTAGTTTCTATATTCATTGAAAGTGCCGAACGATGCCGCATTCCAAACCTTTCTTCAAGTTCAATTTCATTAAGTACGGGTAAAACAACCTTAGCTGCTAATATTTTATTTTTGTGAATAATAACAGCTCCGTCATGCAAGGGATTATTTTTGAAAAAAATTGCAACCAAAGTCTCATGATGAACCACTGCATCCATTATCACACCAGTTTCCGCATAAGTCATCAGCGGTAAATGTTTTGAATAAACAATAAGTGCCCCGGTTTTTTTCTTTGAAAGCAATCTCACAGCTTTTAATATTTCCACTATTACTTCATCTTCTTCTTTATCTTGCTCTTTTGTATGACCATGCTTAAGAAATTCTTCAAAATGTAACAACGATAATTGCGAAAAATATTTGCTACCAAGCATAAGAAAAAAACGCCTCAATTCCGGTTGAAAAACAACCAACAAAGCTACAACACCTACACCCATAAATTGCCCGAGAATAAGGCTCAACATCTGCATATTCAAAGCCTTAACCAATAACCATATCAAATACAAAGCAAAAAAGCCTACAAAAATATGAACCGCAACACTGTCCTTCAGCAACTTATAAAACTGATAAAACAAAAATGCTACAAGAAAAATATCTAAAATATCAAAAAAGTGTATGGTAATGAAGAAGTTAAGAATCATTATAACAATTTATATTTTGTCGCAAGTTAATAATTTTTTATGGTTGTAGTTGAAAAATTAAACAAGCACATAATTTCCGCCGACATATTAGATTTAAAATAACTTTTTTCTTTTATCAACACCGACAATAAAATAAGATATCAAAAAAATCCTACCTGCAAAATCACGGGCATACTTTTTTTAAAACATAATAATAGAAAGCCCTGCCCCATAAAAGAATTCATAAGTATTGGGTTCCCACATTAGGGGTACTTACAATTAGCGAAAATATTTTACATTAGCAATTTTCTTTCTCAGCCACTCAAGATTACAATAAATATCCTTCTTTCAGTTCCAGTAAAGTAACACCCGTTTTAGGATTCCTTACCAGCACAATTAAGCCTTTTATTTTTCTGAAATAGTTTGTAAAAATCCAACTATAACCCTTGTAATCAGTGGAATACCAAACTTCTATAGTTTCTCCGTTTCTTGTGTTAATTACTGCTTTTTTGCAACTTATACCATTTATTTTTCTTGTTTCATCCTGATAAGAAACAGTTATCTTTTCATCCGAAGGATAAGGCTGCCACTTTTCTTGTTTCATCTTTTTTTGCAATCTGCTATAGTCGAGTAAACTAGAACCCTCAAATCGTTTTTCTTTATATTTATTTCCATCTGTAATAAAAACATCCACCACCGCATTCATTGTATCCGAAATTCCGTTATTTACATACTTTATTACCACTCTATCTTTGTCATTCACCAGATAATGAACATATCCTTTTTCTATTTTCTTTGTTTTCAAGTTTATGCTTGCTGCATCACTATAATAAACCATATTACACAATTTTTGAGAATATGACAATACGGAAATAAATAAAAATAAAATTGAAATAAGTTGCTTCATAACTTTAATTAAAAAAAATTATATTATCCAGTTTAAACTGACGAATTGCTAAGATAATGGAATTTATCCACATATAAAAAATTACACAAAAAAAAGGGGCTGTCCAAAAAAAGGGCAGCCTTTTTTTATTTGCTAATTTGTAGTTATGCGTGTATTAAAAAAGAAAAAGTTTTGAATTA
>JALTDM010000038.1 GCA_027074135.1 Bacteroidales bacterium | reverse complement strand
AAAAATTAAAATCAAAAAGGTAACTTTGTAAAAACTCATAAATATAAAATATGCTATATAAATCGCTGATACGCAAGTTATTTTTCATACTAAATCCGGAATGTGCACATTCGCTGGTATTCAGATTTCTTAAAATCTTCCAAACTATTACGCCGCTGCTTAAACTCAACTACAAGCTCTCACACAAATACGACACTCCTGTTACCGTAGCAGGCATTACTTTCCCAAACCGCATAGGAATTGCAGCCGGACTTGACAAAGATGCAGAAGTTTTTGATGCTCTCGGCTCTCTCGGCTTCGGACACATTGAAATTGGAACAGTCACACCAAAGCCCCAACCCGGCAATCCACGCCCAAGGCTTTTCCGTCTTGTTGCAGACCAAGCACTTATAAACCGTATGGGCTTCAACAACAAAGGCAGCAAAGATGCCGCAAAAAGACTTGCCAAAAAGAAAACTCCTGTAATAATCGGCGGTAATATTGGCAAAAACAAAGTTACCCCCAACGAACAAGCTACACAAGATTACCTTACTGCTTTTGATGATATATATCCGTATGTAGATTATTTTGTGGTAAATGTCAGCTCACCGAACACACCGGGACTAAGGGAATTGCAAAGCAAGAAACCTCTTACAGAACTTTTATCTGCATTGCAACAAAAAAACAAAACAATGCCCGGACTTAAACCTATTTTCTTGAAAATTGCACCTGACCTTACTTTCGAACAAATAGACGACATAATAGAAATAGTAAACACAACCGCTATTGCAGGCGTCATAGCAACAAACACAACAATAACACGAGAGAACCTGAAAACGCCACAAAGCCGTATTAAAGAAATCGGTTACGGTGGATTAAGTGGTAAACCATTAAAAGACAAAAACACGGAAATAATAAGATACATCAAACAAAAAAGCGGTAACAGATTTGCAATCATCGGCGTTGGCGGAATATTCACTCCGCAAGATGCCATCGAAAAGTTGGAAGCAGGAGCAGATTTGGTGCAAGTACTCACGGGATATATTTATGAAGGACCGGCTATTGCTAAAAAAATCAATAAAGCAATTTATGTAAATGATAAGCAAAGAAACAAAAGATAAAATACTGGCTGCAGCAGACATTGTAGAAGTAATCAGCGAATTTGTCAAACTCAAGAAACGCGGGGCAAACTATGTCGGCTTATGTCCGTTTCATAACGAAAAAACTCCATCGTTTACAGTCTCTCCCGTAAAAGGCATATTCAAATGTTTCGGTTGCGGCAAAGCAGGCGATGTTGTTACATTCATAATGGAATACGAAAAACTTACTTACCATGAAGCATTACGCTATTTGGCAAGAAAATACGGTATTGAAATAGAAGAAACCGAACCCGATCCGGAAGAAGAAGCAAAAAAGAAACTACGTGAAAGCATATTGGTACTAAACCAATTTGCAATGGAATTTTTCAAAAAGAATTTACACGACTCCGACTACGGCAAATCTGTAGCACTCCCCTATCTGATAGAACGTGGAATCCCGGATTACCTGATTGAAAAATTTGAATTAGGTTATGCACTTCCGGGAGGAAAAGACTTTTTGAGCTATGCACGCCTCAAAGGATACAAAGAAGAACTGCTACTGCAAGCAGGCTTAATTACACAAAAGGGGAACTCCTATACAGACAAATTCGCAGGCAGGATAATGTTCCCCATTCACAATATTACAGGCAAAATTATCGGTTTCGGCGGCAGGATAATAGGCAAAGCTGACAACACGGCAAAATACCTGAACACACAAGAAACGGAAGTTTTTCAAAAAAGGTACAACCTTTACGGGTTATATTTTGCAAAAAAAAGTATTGTTAGCAAAGATAAATGTTACCTCGTGGAAGGCTACACAGATGTAATAGGGTTCCACAAAGCAGGTATTGAAAACGTCGTAGCATCACTCGGCACCTCTCTCACTACTGAACAAATCATCACAATCAGGCGCTTTACTCGTAATCTGACCATAGTTTACGACGGAGACCCTGCAGGCATAAAAGCCTCTTTAAGAGGAATTAACCTTGCTTTGGAAGAAGGAATGAATGTTAAAATCGTAAAGTTGCCCGAAGATGAAGACCCCGGTAGTATTGCAAATTCCTGGTCAGGCTCCGAAGTAATTTCTTATTTGGACGAAAAAGAAACGGATTTCATAAGATACAAAGCTGCGGTATTGCTCAAAGACAGCGGCAACGACCCCTTCAAAAGATCATCGGCAATTGCAGACATTTTATCATCGGTAGCAGCAATATCAAACAGAATCAGTCGCGAATTTTACATAAAAGAAATTTCAAAAATCTTTGACACATCCGAACAAGCACTTATTGCAGAACTTAACAAGATATTGGCAAACAAAAAGAAACTACTTGCATATAAACAAAACAATACCGAATCTACCACGCAGGCATCAAAAGAAAAAACATCAGTTCCCATTATCAGTTCGTTATCAACCCAAGAAGAGGGAATAATAAAGCTGTTACTAAAATTTGGCAGCAATTCTATAGAAATAAACAACAATACAACAACAGTATCTGAATATATTTTCTCTGAAATAGAAGCCAATCAAATAACTTTTACAAATAAAACTTTTGAATTGATTTATAATGAATACGCAAGCGGAAACACCAACATTAATTATTATGTGTCCCATGAAAACGAAGAAGTAAGAAAATTTGCAGCAGATATTTTAATGACCAAGTATGATTTGAGCAAAATTTTTGAGAAGCACAATGTTTATCTTTTCACAGAAGAAGAAATGCTAGCCAAACATACAGTATCCAGCATTGCTCTTCTAAAAATAAAATTATTGGAACAAAAAAGGGCGGAAGAAGAAAAACACCTCAAAGAAATTGAAAAAGAAGGCAATACTGAGCAGATATTAAAATCAATAACCCTCATTTCTCAAATCAATCAAGCCATAAACGAACTCAAAAAAGAAGTGATATAAAAAAGGCACACACCAGAAAGTGTATGCCTTTATGTTATTTTAAGAAAACCACAAAACATTAATCTGTCATCATTGTAACAAGCAACATTTCGATTTTTTCATTTTCATCTTCACTTTCAAACGGCAGGAATTTAACAGGCTTGCTAGGCACATCAGCCAATTTTATTGTAACAACAGTTGAATCCATATTGTTCAAAACGGAAGCAAGCAATTTGCCGTTAAATCCGATTTTAATGTTATCTATATTTGTTTCAGCACGCAATTTTTCTTCACCTTGTACCAAAAATTCCAAATCCTTACCATGTATAGTAATTTCTTCTCCGTTTACAAGCACTTCCACATAATGCGACGATTGGTCTGATACGATGTTGATTCTTTTAAGAGCATCAATAAATTCAACTCTGTCGATATTTATGTAATATTGGGTTTCAAATTGCATTACACCTTTATAATTAGGATATTTCCCGTCTACCAACTGTGCAATTACTTCAACATTAGCATACTTAAACATTGCATTTTTTTCATTAAAAATAACTTTTACATCATCATCTGCAATGTTCAAAGCCTTAATAAATGAAACTGCCCTAAAAGGCAAGATAAAATTCTTTTCATCTAAACCCAAATCCATATCGTACCTGTAAACCACCAATCTTTGCACATCGGTAGAAACCAAATTTATATAATCTCCTTTTATATCAAAATACAATCCGTGCAAATTTACCTTCGAAGAATCATCACTTATAGCAAAAAAAGTACTTTGAAATCCCCTTTTTACAACATAAGAAGGTAGAGAAAAAGTATTTACACCTTCATCTTCTTCAGACAAGAAAGAAACCATCGGGTAATTTTCGGCATCATCTGCCAACAATGAATATTTTGACTTAATCGTTGTCAAAAAAACTTGTTTGGAATAATATCCTCCTTCTTCTTCATTTACATCCCTTACTTCGAGGGTAACAGGTTCATCCGGGAATTGCCTGAGCAAATTTATAAGCCTTTCGCCTTCTATTGCTATTTTAAAATTTTCGTCAACTTCATCCAACACAGCCTTTACTTTTGCTGTCAATTCAAGGTCTGTCGCGGTTATTGTTGCCGTTGTTCCGTCTACTTCAAAAAGGAAATATTTCAGAATAGGCATAGTTGGATTTGAAGGTAACACTTTGCTTACCAACTGCAAAGCTTTATTTAGTTCTTGTGATGATACTGTTATTTTC
>JALTDM010000037.1 GCA_027074135.1 Bacteroidales bacterium | reverse complement strand
TTTTGTTATTCCAATCTTCTGATATATGAGAAAGCCAGTATGTAAAATTCCATGTTGTGCCCGAACCTTCCGACCTGTGAACAACCGTTATAATTTTATGCGGTAATTTTATATTCGGGTTGTCGTGCTTTATCTCTTTATTATCCCAATATTTTATTTTTCCCATAAATATGTCAGCAGCCGTTTTGTTGGAAAGATTTAGCTGACAGTCTTTAATCCCATTTAGATTCTGCACGACCACAATAGAGCCTACAACAGCCGGAAATTGATATAAGCCCCTTTTTTTTAACTCTTTTGGTGAGAGCATCTTGTCTGAACCGCCAAAATCAACAACCCTTTTTGTTATCTGTCTTATTCCGCCCCCTGAGCCTATTCCCTGATAGTTGACCTTGATTCCCGTGTTTTTATAATAACTGTAAGCCCATGAAGAATATACAGGGTATGGGAATGTTGCGCCTGCGCCGTTGATTAAACCTGAAGCCTGTGAGTGAATTGCCATGGTTAGAAACAGCACAATAGATAGAATCGACCATAAGGTTTTACGCATAAAACCACCTCCTAAAAAATTAATTATGCAACTATATGGCTGCAGTGCAAAGAAAATATTATGTTTTTGTTAAGAATTCATTAAGATTTATTTTTGTATAAATTTAATATCTTCTTAACATTTTCTTAACATAATTTACTATCTTTGATTTACATGAAAAGGAAGGTCTATTTTTTTAAGAATAAGCTGTTTTTGAGTTTGACATTTATCTCTGCAATAACGGTTATAGCGATTGTTCTGTCAATGCTTATAGTGCTTTCTAATGCATCCTGCGATGCAATTAGACATTTCGGCGTTTTTAATTTTATTTTTTCATCTGAGTGGAACCCGGTAAAAAAAATATTTGGAGGTGCCACATCTCTATACGGTACGATTATCACAACCCTTCTATCTTTGATTTTTGCAGTACCTATATCCGTCGGCATAGCTATTTTTATAACACAGATATGCCCTGAGGCTATAAAATCCGTATTCTCTGATGCAATTGAACTATTGGCATCCATTCCAAGCATAATATACGGTATGTGGGGATTGT
>JALTDM010000036.1 GCA_027074135.1 Bacteroidales bacterium | reverse complement strand
AAGAAAACAATTATTAAGTTTAATAAAATACCAAAAGGAGAAAAATAAAAATGACAAAACAAACTAACTCATTCACAAATTCACCCATTGAGCCGCCAACTCATACACCCATCAACCCATCCATCCACAAAAACTTTGTTCTCATCGGTGCTGCTGGTTATGTTGCCCCAAGGCATATGAAAGCAATTAAAGATACAAATAACAACCTAATTGCCGCAGTTGATTCAAACGACAGCGTAGGTATTATTGATTCGTATTTTCCGGATGCAAGTTTTTTTGTGGAGTTTGAGAGATTTGACAGACATGTGGATAAACTTAAGAGAAAAGGTACAAAAGTTGACTACGCATCCATATGTTCTCCAAATTATTTGCACGATGCACATATAAGATGGGCGCTAAGAAGCGGTATAAATGCCATATGTGAAAAACCTCTTGTTTTAAATCCTTGGAATTTGGATGCTCTTCAAGAGATTGAAGAAGAAACAGGAAAGAAGATTTATAATATCCTTCAGCTCAGAACCCACCCGAAAATAATTGAATTAAAAAATAAAATAGCAAAAGAGATTAAAGAAAACCCAAGCAAAAAATACGATATTGAATTGACATATATTACATCAAGAGGTAAATGGTATTTCATATCATGGAAGGGTGATATGGAGAAATCAGGCGGTGTTGCAACAAACATCGGTGTCCATTTTTTTGATATGCTTATGTGGATATTTGGCAGCGTAAAGCATCAAGAGGTTCATTATTCAGAACCATTAAAAAAGATGGCAGGATATATAGAACTTGAGCATGCAAATGTCAAATGGTTTTTGTCTGTTGATACAAATGATTTGCCTGAGCAGGCAAAAGACGCTAACCAAAGGACTTATAGGTCTATAACATATGACGGCAACGAAATAGAGTTTTCAGGCGGTTTTACAGACTTGCACACAGTGGTTTATAAAGATATACTAAACGGTGGTGGTTTTGGAGTAAATGATGCAAGAGCCTCTATTGAACTTGTTTACAGAATCAGAAACTTTAAACCTATTGGATTTACAGGCAGAATGCATCCATTGGCTGAGGAGAAATTAAATAAATGAGAAGAAGTAGGTATGAAAACTGAAGGGTTGTTTTCAGAAATTGAATCTCTTACGATAGATTTAAAAAGAAAACTGGTAGATAAAATATTACTGAGCATCAATCCAACACAAAGAGGTATTGATGGGTTATGGGCTAAAGAAATTGAAAGAATACTAAAAAAATCGAATCTGAAAAAGAAAAACTAATCTCAGAGGAAGGGGCTTTTGAAAAAATTTTCAAGAAAACAACAAGATAATAATATTGGCCATTATGCAGCTAAACAGAAAGCCATATTACTGAAAAATAGGAGATAATTGTTAATAAAGTAGGCTTAATGCAATTGGATTGGAGGGTAAAAATGATTATAGAGGCAATAAAAGACGGTGATAGATATATTCTGCCAATAAAAGGAAAAAAAGACAAAATAAAGGTAGAAATTTTAAACGAAGATGCTTTTGAAGATACATCTGACTATACTATAAATAATGATTCGATAGAAGAAGCAGTCGCACTCCACTATGAAGAAAAGAGAAAAAATAGTATTGATGAAACAATAGATATGGAAATTTTTAAAAAATTTTTAAGAATAAATAACTTAGAAGATAGATAATGTACATATTAGACATAAATTTTTTATTAGATGTAATCACTGATAGAAGCAAAAATAAATACTTTTACGAAAAGATACTGGAATATTTGATCAATAAAAAGGAAGCCTACATTTCTTCATCAGCCCTTCATAACATAAGATTTATTTTAAAAAGAAATTATAGGGATTATCTTAGCAAATATTTAGAGATAGAAAAACAACTAAATATTGTAAAAACTCCGAGCTATATTGATTACAATGACAAATTATGTCAGATTGATATTGAGGATTATTTGTTAGAGTTATCAGCAAAAACAATAAATGCAAAAGTTATTACAAATGACAAAACTTTTTTAAAGTATTCTGAGATTGCTGTCTCTCCAGCTAAGTTTCTATCACTTTCATTATCAACTGTTAGTAATATAGATTTTGCAAATTTGAAGAAACAACATATTAGATACTCTAATGAAATAGAAAAATCAGTAGATAATGTTTATAATCATGCTCGTTTTATTATGGGACCGGAAATAAAGGAATTAGAAAATAATTTATGTAATTTTACGGATGCTAAAAATGCAATTACTTGTGGAAGTGGAACAGATGCACTGCTTCTTGCTATGATGGCTTTAGATATTAAGCCGGATGATGAAATAATTACAACTCCTTTTACTTTTATAGCTACAGCTGAGACTATTGCATTTCTTGGTGCAAAGCCGGTATTTGTGGATATAGATGAGGAGACTTATAATATCGATGTAAATAAAATAGAAAAAGAAATTACTCCTAAAACAAAAGCAATTTTGCCTGTATCATTATTCGGCCAACCCTGTGACTTAGAGGAACTCCAATCACTAATCACTAATCACCAATCACTATATTTAATTATCGACGGCGCTCAATCTTTTGGTGCAACATACAAAGGAAAAGCAGAAGTGCATTATTGTGATATTTATACAACAAGCTTTTTTCCGGCAAAACCTCTTGGATGCTATGGAGATGGAGGAGCGGTATTTACAAACAACGATGAATTGGCGGACAAAATAAAGATGCTAAGGATCCATGGTCAAAACAAAAGATACAGCCATAAATATGTTGGACTTGGAGCAAGACTTGATACTATTCAAGCAGCAACATTGAATGTAAAGTTAAAACATTATCCGGAAGATTTGAAAAAGCGCCAAGAAGTCGCTCAAAAATACACCAACCTGTTCTCAACCACCCATTCACCCATAACCCATCTACCCATTCATCCATCCGATAGGACAAGTGCATGGGCTCAGTATAGTATAAGAGTGAAAGATAGAGATGAAGTGCAAGAAAAACTAAAAGAAGCTGGAATACCAACTGCAGTTCATTATCCAAAGCCTCTACATCTTCAAGAGTGTTTTAGCTATTTAGGATATAAAGAAGGAGATTTTCCTGTAGCAGAAAAAATCAGTAAAGAAATTATGAGTTTACCGATGAATCCAGATTTAACTGATAAAGAGATTGAGTATATCGCTGATAAGGTGATTGAGTTTGCTAAATAAACTAAAACCAAAATCAGAATTTAGTCGAAATGTATTGACGCTTATTACAGGTACGACTATTGCTCAAGCTATTCCTATAGCAATAAGTCCAATTCTTACAAGACTTTATTCTCCTAAAGATTTTGGTGTGTATGCACTGTTTTTTGCGATTTCATCTATCTTTGGAAGCATTGCAAACGGAAGATATGAATTAGCTATTATGCTTCCAAAAAAAGATGAAGATGCTATCAATATATTTGCACTTGGTATTATAATATCATTTGTTATATCTGCACTTTTGTTGTTGGCAATAATTTTATTTTATGACAAACTAATAGTTTTATTAAACAACAAAGATATAGGTCTTTGGCTCTATTTTATACCTGTTTCAGTGTTTTTCATTGGTCTATTTAATGCATTAAATTATTTTAATAATCGTAAAAAAAATTATAAAGATATTGCAAATGCAAATATCGCTAAGTCAATAGTCCTCAGCACAGTACAGCTCTCTTTGGGATCTATCAAAATAGGTGCAGGTGGATTGATTTCTGGTGAGATACTTTCAAGAATGTTTTCAAATATGAAACTTCTGAAAAATATCATAAAATATAAAAAGCTTATTTCTTCTATTTCTAAAGTAAAAATAGCAGCTCTTGCAAAAAGATATAAGGATTTTCCAAAGTACTCTCTATTATCCAATTTAGCAAATTTATTGTCTCGTCAAGTAGTAAATCTTGTAATTCCTATTCTATTTAATATTTCGATACTTGGTTATATTTCATTAATTCAACGGGTTTTGTCCATTCCATTAAGTATAATTGGAAGTGCAATAGGAAAAATCTTCTTCCAAGAAGCCACCTTGGAAAAGCAATTAACAGGTAAAGCTACAAAGACTTTTAACAATACGATAAAAAAATTATTTTTGATAAGTATTCCAATTTTTATTTTTTTATTTTTTTATATCAAAGAATTAATTGTATTTGTTTTTGGTGATAATTGGTTTATTGCTGGTGATTATGCAAGAAT
>JALTDM010000035.1 GCA_027074135.1 Bacteroidales bacterium | reverse complement strand
AAACATAGACAAACATAGCGAAATTGTTGAGCTATCTATTAGTTTTATAGTTTTGCCTTTTATCTCCTCAATGATATGGCTTTGATGATGTTTTTTTAGCAGATATTTGTAATGATTAAGCAACTTATAGTATATGCTCTCAAATACCCGCCAATTACGCTTTTTGTTCCCATCACTCATTGTCGAACGTGCAGGACTTTGACGCAATCCTAAATCAGAAATGAATGTTTCACTAACACCTATACCTGTTGATATGTCACTGAGTGTTTGACACTTATAAAGCTGTCCGAAAGTTAAAGCTACAAATTGATCGTATGTCTTATATTTACTGCACCCTTTATCTGTTTTGTATCTTTGTGTGCAACTTGTAATTATCCAACGAGGTACTAAATCTATAATTTGTTTAATTACCGGTTTATTTGTATTTTTGTTCCGCCTGAAAAGTCCCATATTATAAATATTTATTATCGAATTCAAAAATAGGGATTTTCAGGCTTTTTAAAAAACAAACTTTCGGATAGCTGTGATTTTTCTATAAATATCTTCCAATTTTTTACAATGTTCTTTTATATCAGGCACTTCACCGTTTTCGGAATATAAATATCCGCGTTGTCCGAGTGATTTTATATAATCAGGATTTTCTACGGCAAATTTGAGTTGCTCAAACAGACTGTCAACATTGCGATGTTCGAATAACAGACCGTTTACATTATGCTGCACGTATTCTCTCATACCTCCGTAATTTGCCGTAATTACAGGGATTTTGCCAGCCTGCGCTTCGTGTATTACAAGCGGAGAATTTTCCGCCCAAATCGAAGGAACAACAACTGCATCCACATTGTTAAATACGATTTTTACGAGATTTTTATTTACGTATTCTCCACAAAATTCAATAGAATTACTGCTTTTTTTCGCCATTTCTCTCAATGCAAGTGTATTTTGTCCGTTAGGACGTCCGAAAATTTTCAGTTTTGCTTTGCTTTTCAGCCGCGAAAAAGCATCTATTAGCAGGTTAATGCCTTTTGCAGGAATATGAGTTCCGATATATCCGAATGTAAAAACTCCCGATGTTTTCGGTTTGGCAGGA
>JALTDM010000034.1 GCA_027074135.1 Bacteroidales bacterium | reverse complement strand
ACATTAAACGGTGCAGTATAAAACGACATGCTTTTAATAGGTTTTTTATAAGAAAAAGCAGCTTTGGTAAAGAGAGGGTTTTTTTACCGCCTGATTTGGGGATATGTAACAAATGCTCAGTTGAATTGTTCGAAAGAAAAAACAGGCGTTATCTTCACCCGTTTATCAATTGTACGGATTGCGGTCCTCGTTTTTCCATTGTTTTCGATACACCCTACGACAGAGACAAAACAACAATGAAAAGTTTTAAGATGTGTAAAAAGTGCGAACAGGAATATAACAATCCTCAAAACAGGAGATTCCATGCAGAACCTATTGCCTGCAAGGATTGTGGTCCGTCATACTTTTTAATCAAAGGCTCGAAAGTCGTATCGAAAAACATAGAAGCTGTCAAACAAACCGCCAAAATTATTGAAAACGGTCAGGTAATCCTTATAAAGGGAATAGGCGGATATCATCTTGTATGTGATGCTTTAAATAAAAAAGCCATAGATAAAATCAAGTTCTTAAAAAAAAGGGAGAACAAGCCATTCGCATTTATAGCAAGAGATTTGTCAACAATTAAAAAATATTGCTTTGTTAACAGGGAAGAAGAAGAAATTTTGCAATCACAGATTAAACCGATTGTTTTATTAAAATCAAAAACAGACAGGTTTGGCAGTGCTGTTTTTGGCAGTCCGTATATCGGAGCTATGCTGCCTTATGCTCCTCTTCATATGCTTTTATTTCATTTTGGCAGCTTCGAGTTTATTGTTGCAACAAGTGCAAACATATCCGAAGAGAGTCTTATTTATCAAGATATTTCAGCATTAAATTTTGCAGGTGTTGATTACATCCTCACAAACAACAGAAAAATAGTTAGACCGCTTGAGGATTCCATTGTGCAAATTACAGACAATCAAAGGCTAATCTACCGCTTTTCAAGAGGTTTTGCACCGGGTTATTTTTTTAAAAAAACAAAACCCGGCATACTGTCTGTCGGCGGCGATTTAAAAAACAATATAGCTTTAACGGATAAAGACAGAATTATAATGTCCCAATACACACCTAATCTTGAGAACTACTCGAATTACAAGAAGTTTAAAGA
>JALTDM010000033.1 GCA_027074135.1 Bacteroidales bacterium | reverse complement strand
CATAAAAGTAAATAAAAATCTGATACCTAAACTATTAAAGAAAAAAAACAGGTACGAAAATAATTTTTTTGTTGCCGAAGGACATAAAATAGTAAACGAATTAGTTAAATCAGGTGAACTCGAAGTCTTAAAAATTTTCGTAAGGGAAGATAAGTGGGATAATAAATTTGATAATAATCCGCTGTATGAAAAAACATCAGAAAAAGATTTCAAAAAGATAAGTTCACTTGAAACTGCCCAAGGTATTCTTGCTGTTGTAAGAATGCCTGATTATGTAGAGGACCCGCTTTCATTTTCTTTGCCTGCAATAGTACTGGATACAATTCAAGATCCCGGAAATTTGGGCACAATTATCCGTACTGCAGATTGGTTCGGTATAGATACAATAATATGTAATAAAGGTTCGGTTGATGTTTTTTCTCCCAAAACGGTACAAGCATCAATGGGAGCAGTGGCAAGGGTAAAGGTTTATTATTTGAACTTGGATGATTTTTTTCAGGAAAATAAAAACATTCCCGTTTACGGAATGGTAATGGACGGGGAAAACATATATAAAACAAAATTACAAGAAAATGCTTTTTACCTGTTCGGCAACGAAGCCCACGGTATTAACAAATCGTATTACAAATACATAACTTCAAAACTAACAATTCCTAATTTTTCAAGTAACCCTTTCAAAACCGAATCATTAAACGTGGCGATATCGGTAGGAATTACCTTAGCATTAATGAAAAAAGCAGAATAGCACGAAAGACATTATCCGAAATACTTCTCAATAACTTAAACACACATTATTACACAATCTGACTAGCGCAAACAATACATTTTTTTATCTTCCTGAAAATTTCATTATCAAACTATCTTTTCAAAATCACTTTCTTTGTGGCAATTACTTTTCCTCTTCTGACAAGGCTTACAAAGTAAATACCGCTGCGGGCGTCTTGCATGTTTACTTCTTTGAGGTTGTAGCCGCTGTGCAATGGCAATATTCGCTTGTTGTAACCTACTCCCGAATATACCTTGAGCACTACATCGTCAAACGAGTATGTGTTTGCTTCTACAGTGAACCTGTCCTTTGCAGGGTTGGG
>JALTDM010000032.1 GCA_027074135.1 Bacteroidales bacterium | reverse complement strand
GACCTTCAACTATTCCAACATCAATTTCATTATTTATCAAAGCTTTTTCAATTTGTTCCGAATTTCCGTTTAAAACATTGATTGTTATATCTTTAAATTTATATTTGAAATCAGCTAAGATTTGAGGTAAAATATATTGAGTCATTGTGGAATTTGAACCAATCCTTAATTGACCTTTAAGTTCATGTTTTAATGTGTTCAGTTCTAAAATAAGGTCATTATATAATTTTTCGATTTTTTTGGTGTATTTAAACAAAATTTCTCCAGCTTTAGTAATTTCTATGTAAGTTCCTTTCCGTTCAAATAATTTAACTCCTAATTCTTTTTCCAGTGCATTGATTTGTTTTGTAACAGCTGGTTGTGTTATATATAATTCATTTGCAGCTTTTGTGAAACTTAGTTTTTCAGCAACTTTTTTGAATATTTTTAACCTATAATCCATATAGTTTATTTATAAGTGTGTCTTTTACTTTAAATTTATTTAATTAATATGTATGGATTACACAAGCTAAATTTATAGGTTGATAAACAGTCATGTTTTAAAAATTTAGTATTTATATTTTTTCCATATAGATTTTGCTGTAGCACAAATGTTATCAGTATCTTTAATTTTTATGGTATGTAAAAACGATTTGTTATCCGTTTCCGTTAGTTCGGTTTTAGTTAGAGAAACTATAGTTTCTCCGTAGTGGGCTTCCGCAATGAATCTGCCATCTATGGAATATAAAAAATAATTATCAAATATATCTTCGGGAACAGATTCAATACCCCATTGTAAATATCTTATATTGTTTACATGTTTATTCATATCGGTATCGTATTTATTTATTTTAAATTCTGATTTGTAATCAGGATTGTTTATTGGATTGATTTTTTTAGAGATATTGTAATTTATGCATTTTTCATTACAAAAAGACCATTTTTCTTTTATCTCGTCGAATATTGGTACAGGTCTTCTTTTTTCAATATCAAAGAAAACCCATAATCCTCTGGCTCTGCCTATTATATTGTTGCTTTCGTCGTAAATCAGATTTTCTCTGAATCCTTTAACGGTAGAATATTTTGACAACCATGTTCGAATGGTAATTTTTTCTTTATAAGCCGGGTACCTGTCTATTTCCATATACCCGGAAAATAAAACCCAGCCGATGTTTTGTTTTTCCAACTGGTATAAATTGTAATTAATTGAATAACAATGGTCTGCAGCAGCTTCTTCTAAAAGAGTCAAGATTGTTGTTGGTGAAGCTACTCCAAATTTGTTCATTTCAAAATATCTTAATTCAAATTGTTTATCAAAGTAATTTTTCATAATAATATTTTTTTTGTATATTTATTTTTTCCGAAAAAAAAATTTTTTAACTCACAACAACAACAAATATAACAAAATTTATAATTTGTTGCTTCTACGAAGTTTGTATAAAAAGTGTTATTTCCTCACATATTTTAAATCCAACATATTCATGGGATTTACCGAAAAGCCTCTAACATTGGGATTCAGAAAGTCAATCACTTCATCGTAATACAGTGGTACAACAGGAGCCTCTTCAATTATTATACTGTCTAATTTGTAATACACAGCTTGCCGCAACGAATCGCTAATTACTGAGAAAAGAAGATTATACAGACTGTCGTATGTGGTGTTGTAAAAGTGTGTATAATTAGGCCCTGCAGGCGAAAAATTTCCAGAATAAAAAAGTGAGAAATAATTTTCGGGGTCAGGATAATCGGCAATCCAAGAGCCGCGGAAAAATTTTGTTTTTCCTTCTGCTACAAAACTGCGGAAAGTCGGTCCGTTCAGTACATTTATTTTTATCCTTATTCCAATGCGAGAAAGGTCGTGTTGGATAAATTCGCATAAATCCAGGTAATCGGAAGTGGTAGATAGAGTTATTTCGGGCAATCCTTTTCCGTGTGGGTAACCTGCACTGTCCAAATAATCCATTGCCACAAATTGGTCGTATTCATACCCTTTAATCTTAGAAGGGTCGTAGCCGGGCATTCCCCAAGGCACGAAGCCGTGCAATGCGGGCTCGCCGACATTGTTCCGCAGGTATTTCATCATCTTTACGCGGTCAAATCCGTAGTTAATTGCTTTTCTGACATATTTATTAAGCAATACATTTTCACCTTGTGTGGTGTCTAAATAAAATCCCAAGTATTCGGTATTCAAATAATATTGCTTGTACATCTTTATTTTGGTGCGGTAGAGAGGCTTAAGCTCACCGTCACGGGTCAGCAATTCATCTTTGTTGTTTGCCGTTACGCCCGAAATTAAATCTATGTTTCCTTGCAGGAATTCAAGAAATTCCGATTGTTTATCAGCTATAAAAGTTACATCTACTGCATCAAGATAAGGTAATTTTGCGCCGTTTGTGTCCCTCTCAAAGTAATTTGGATTTTTTATTAATACCAACTTTTCCCCTTCTTTCCAAGTAGCAAACATAAAAGGTCCGGTCCCTACCGGATGAGACCTGAAATCTTTGCCGTAATGTTCAACAACTTCTTTGGGAACAACCGAGCAATACATTGTGGTAAGCAATCCCAACATACCGGGAAACGGTCTTTTCAGGTAGATTACAAAAGTTGTATCATCCTTTGCTTCAAAACCGTTTGTTCCTTTTGTTTTATCAACTTCCGAAAAAATCCAACTCCCCGGAGATGCCACTTTGGGTGATAAAATCCTATTGAAACTATAAACAAAGTCTTTGGCTGTTACTATACGGGTAGAGTCTCTACCGAAAAGCGGATTTTTGTGAAAATAAACATCATTCCGCAAGTGAAAAATGTAAGTTTTGCCGCTATCTGTAACTTCCCAACTTTTTGCAATAGAGGGTACTATGTTCATTTTGCTGTTTATCTGAACCAATCCGTTATACAACTGGTGTGTAGGCCATATGTTTGTTTGTGTTTTGGCAAAAGCAGGATCAAGCGAACTTATGCCTTTTGATTCGTTATATTTAAAGGCTTTTTTCTTTTCTTGATGTACTTGCCGGTTGTCACAAGAAGTCAAAAAAAGAATGCCCGTAAGTAAAACAAGACTAATATAACTTTTTAATTTCTTCCCAAACATTTTTATCGGGTTTTGCACCTATTGTTTCGGTTACTTTGCCCGCAAGATAAGACCCTATTGCTCCGCATTTGTCCATAGAAAAACCTTTGGTCAACCCGAACAAAAATCCTGCAGCATAAAAATCTCCTGCACCTGTTGTATCTACAGGATTAACTTTTATGGCAGGCACCTTATACACCTTGCCGTCATATTTTATCATTGAACCGTTTTCGCCGATTTTTACAACAGAAATTGTTACCTCTTCGGCAATTTTATGCAGTGCGTCTTCAGGTTCAAGTCCTGTAAACGCTTTTGCTTCTTCTTCATTGGCAAAAACAATATCAACATAATTTTTTATGATTTTTTCCAAAAAGTCCTTTTTATCTTCCACCACATTATAGCTAGCCATATCAATTGCAATCATCATATTTTTTTCTTTGGCAACTTCAACGGCTTTCATCACAAGTTCTTCATTATAAACCAAATAGCCTTCAAGCAAGAAAATATCGTACTTGCCGAAAATACCGGGGTCTAGCTCTTCACCTGTCAATTCTACAGCAGCACCCAGATATGTGGCAAATGTTCTTTCTGCATCTGGCGAAACAAGTGCAATGGCTTTCCCTGTTGGAGTAGTACTGTGGATAAGATGTGTATCAACTCCGGCACTTTCCATATCATTTTCAAAGAACTTTCCCAGTTCGTCCTCTTTATTTATTTTGCCAATGTAACCGGCTCCTGCTCCAAGTTTTGCGATACCGTAAATAGTGTTTGCTGCGGAACCTCCTGATGCAATAGTCTTTTTTAACCCTTCGGTTTTTTTATAAACTTCATTACTTATACCGGCATCAACGAGTTGCATACTTCCTTTCGGCAATCCTACTTCGTTTAAGAAATCATCACTTTTCAGTATGGTCATTATGTCAACCAGTGCGTTACCCAGTCCTAAAATTTTTTTCATTTTTTGATTTTTTCATTTTATAAGGTGCAAAAATAATCAATTCCTTATATTATGGTAATGTTCACAGGTTTTATAAAGAAAACAAATATGGGTAATTTGTAATCTCTAAAATTTCTTATTTCCCCTCCCAACGATAAGTTAATGAAATTTTTTCATTTTTTCCATAAAATTATTTGTTGTTATAAAAAAAAATACTATTTTT
>JALTDM010000031.1 GCA_027074135.1 Bacteroidales bacterium | reverse complement strand
AATATATTCTATCCATTATGTGAAATTGATCACACTCTGCGTTCTCAACACTACCCCAAAGTAAGGCACGAGCTACTAACTCGTCCCCTTCTTTGATAATTGCAACTTTTAGGCTTTCGCCTAAATCTCTTTTTAAATAAGAGTAGTATCTACCTTTACCTCTCATACAACTACTTCCTATTGTCCCAGAAGAAGCGTGTGGAAGATTATACACTTCTTCCACATCATCCACAACTTCTACATCTGGCTCTATATAATATGAGTTCCAGATTTTAAGCTTTTTCTCAATTTCTAAATCACTAATTTGAGGGTCAAGCCCTCTTAATATTTTCCCCAATTTTATTGGGCAAGAGTCATTCCCTTTATCACAATAAAATTCTCCTGCTTTATTGTTGTAAACCTTGATATTTTTATCAAGGTTTCCGAAACTTTTATAACTTGGATAAATATATACATCAACATCTACAACTTCTTTTTCTAAATCAGGTGATATTACTCCCCTTCTTTCTAATCTTCTGGCAGTTGGGCCAGAAATAATAAGCTCTTTAATTTTTTTAGTTTTGTTTTCCATTTTTTCTTTCCTTTTTTATTTTAATTTTTTGCATAGGCTATATTTGCAGCAATAGTTGCAATTAAGCCTAATAATCCTACCCAGCTTGATAGAGCTAACCCTGTAGAGAGAAGAATATACTCTTCTCTGTTTGCTGTAATTTTACATTTTTTTAGCCAATAGGGCTTGACTTATAACTACTACTACGAAACCTAATAAGTAAAACAATATACTCATTTTTTATCCTTTTTTTATTGAATTTGTGGAATGCTCTAAATTTCGTGGAATTCTTAAAAGTTCCTGAAAGTTTAGAACACTCCATCAATCCAACATAAAGAACTTAAAGAGAGATGTCACTCTCTAAAAGTTCATTGTATTTGTTTAAAGCTTCTTTCATAGCGGTAAATGAATACCACTCAGAAGTTCCATTTACTCCTGTAATCCATTTTTCTTTTTCTTTAAATATACTAACTAGTTTGTTAGCTCTATTGTAACCTTTCATCATATCTCCTTATTTTGTTTAATTTTTAGTTTTGTGAAATGCTCTTAT
>JALTDM010000030.1 GCA_027074135.1 Bacteroidales bacterium | reverse complement strand
GGAAATTATACTGCTTACGGCGCAGACGGTTCGATAATTTGTACTGCTCAATTCCCCGAAGATGATATTTCATTTTTAATTGACACTACCGGAACTCAAGCGGGAACTAACGCGCGAATAGGTCTTACACCTGTAAGTAAACGAGACAACAGACCTCTTTCCGATATTATAAACAACTACCGTTCTAAAGGAATTCAATGCAGTTTGTTGGGTGAAAATGAGATCATTGTTGAAAAAAACTTAACTTCTCAGACGAAGAACTTAACCGCAAAAGCGGTTTTTGACGCACGAACCGGTCTTCTAAAAAGAAACGCTATTTATAATAACGAAGGACGGTTATTAAACGCTGAAATTTTCGGATATAAAAATGTTGACGGTTATTATTTCCCCGCTACAATTGTCGGTTACGAAATGGGTAATTTATCTGACGGTTCTTGGGGAATTAAAACGAAAACAATAAAAGCTCGAACCGCATTGAAAATAGTTGTGAATAATAAGTTCGGGAGGAAATAAAAATGAAAATTAAAAAATATTTAATTGCAGCAATTGGAATAATATTAGGATTGCAAGTAAATTCACTTGCTCAAAATAGAAAAGCTGTATTTATTCATGGGTTCCTTGGGAACCCTACTTCTTGGACTCAAGTGGATGTATTGAAATCGGGTTACAGAAATATCCCACAGAGTTGGATAAACGAAGGAATAATTGACGAATATACAACGCCTCAATTAAGTAATTTTATTAATTTTGAAAATTATGCAAGAACAGTGTTGGATTCAATTAAAAGGTTAGACCATAATAAAGGAAAATTAATAATAATCGGACATTCTATGGGCGGTTTGGTTGCTCGCGATATTGAAAGTATTGTAAAAAACGGAGGTTATGTGAGAAACACATACTATTCTAATCACAATTTAAAAGGAATTATTACTTTGGGTACTCCCCACCAAGGTGCACCGATTGCCGATAGACTCGATCAAATTATTCCGGTTTTTGATGACTTAAGAAGTAAAATGATGGATGGTCCCGATTGGCAGAGCAGCTGGGGGTGGTTGGGAATAGCATATTCGTTTAATGCTCTTCCTGATTTATTTTTCTCCC
>JALTDM010000029.1 GCA_027074135.1 Bacteroidales bacterium | reverse complement strand
TTTACTTTATCATCTAATTATGATAATGATAATGAAATTATTAATGCTACTTTAAAAGGTTTGTATGGTACCTATGATAATCCACATACATTAGTAATAAACACTCCTAATGGGCAATTAAGATACACTGCTAAGTGTAACTCAAATAATGCATATAATGCCCAGCAAAATAATCAATATACTGGTAAACAAAATAAACCTAATTCTTGTATAAAATTTAATGACTTTACAGTAACCAATAAAGACAAAGCCTATTTAATTCCAATAGGACCATTAAAAAGTATGAAACTAAAAGATTTTTATATAGGTTATTATGATAATTTATCAAGTTGGACTTATATGAGAAAAACAGTACATTTAAAATGGTATCAGACAATGTTTTTTCAGTTTGTAATATTAGCAATTATGGCATATTATTGTCCTAAATGTGCAGCAGCTATGATTTTTTTGATGATAGTAGAACAAACGATAATAAATCCAATATTAAAATCATTAGGGTTTACTAATAATCAGATATTTGTAATTGATACTATAATTAATATTATAGTAATGCATAATGTGTCTTCACCATCTGCTCCACCATCAGCAGCAGCTACACAAACTGCAGCTACTGCAGCTGAATCAACAGCAACAGAAACAACAATAGAAGTTGAAGCTAATGCTACTGTAAATACATCTTTGCTTACTTCTTCTGTAGAATCAAGTATACAAGAGACTGTAGACAATACTATACAAGAAGCAATTAATAGTGCAGGACAAACATTCGATGATTATCTGAATACTGCAGAAAATTGGATCCAAAATCAATTTAGTAGTTTTGTTAGTAATATAGAAAATAGTACATTAGCTCAACAAGCAAATTGGGGAATACAAGCAGCACAATTTGGTTCTAATGCTTATTATAAAAAAAGATTAAACAAAGATAAATCTAAATTACAAGATTTACAAAATGAAAATAATATGATAGTTAAAAAAATAAAAGATAAATTTGGTAAAAGATTTTTATATGAACCATTTGATAGATTATACGCTTATGATGATTTAAGATGGATGGATTTATTTGATATACAACATAATATTGATAATACAGATCCAATAGATGATACAAT
>JALTDM010000028.1 GCA_027074135.1 Bacteroidales bacterium | reverse complement strand
AGCACCTTATTCTTGGAACTGGTCTCCATGCAGCTCCGGTTGTAACGATAGTTCTATTACCAATATTGCAACAGGATATTACTACATACAAGTATTTGATGTCAATGGTTGCAGTACTATAGATTCTATAGCGGTATTGAATATTCCTCCTCCACATATTGAAGATATAATCACGCATGATGTAAGTTGTTATGGTGGCAATGATGGCAGTGCAGAAGTCGTACATGATTATTACGGAACACAACCATTCACTTATCAATGGTCATCCTCACCCAGTCACGACTCAATTGCAACAGGCTTAAGTGCAGGCACTCACACTGTAACTTTAGTAGATGCCAATGGATGTACAGATTTTTATGTATTCCAAATAAACGAACCTGATCCTGTTGAAGTTTATGGATATGGACCTCAAGCTCCCGTATGTATAGGACAACAAGTTAATATTTATGCAGTTGCAAATGGAGGAAGTGCACCATATACATATATCTGGAGTGATTCTTCATTTGATAGCACAAGCACACAACAAGTTACTGTTGATAGCAGTATAACATTTTATGTGTCTGCCATGGACTCAAATGGTTGTATGTCTCTAACTCAAGCAGCTATATCTATCCAAGTATATCCACCACTTGATGTAAGTGTTTCAGGCGAAACGGATATTTGTGAAGGAGATGCAGCAACATTGCTTGCTATCGGTAACGGAGGAAACGGCGGACCTTACTCATATATTTGGGATTCGGGAGATGAAGGAGACAATATTGATGTATTCCCTAATAGTTCAAGATACTTTACAGTAAGTGTTTATGACAACTGTGGAACTCCACCGGCCAGTGATAGTATCTACGTAAACGTTCATCAATATCCAAAACTAATAGATTTAGATAAGGCTAATGGTTGCCAACCATTGAGAGTTAATTTTAGTCCTCAAATTTGGAATCCTGACTCTGGAAATACTATTTCTTACAGTTGGGATTTTGGAGATTACAATTCACCTCCGTCAAGTAATTTCTCAAATGATAGTACTCCTATACATATATACAATTATGACGGCACATATAATGTATCATTAACTTTAACATCAGATTACGGATGTAGTCATGACACCGTGTTAAACAATCTAGTTACAGTATATCCTACACCTATGGCTAATTTTGCAGCAAATCCAACAGCTACAGGAGTATTTAGCGCAGATATTAACTTTACTGATTATTCTGAAGGAGATATAGTTATTTGGTCTTGGAATTTTGGAGATAGTACTATGTCTACAATGAGAAACCCGTTCCATTCATATTCACGTCCTGGAGATTATCTTGTTTCATTAATTGTTGTAAGTGACAAAGGGTGTAAAGATACTGCTTGGACAAAAATTCAAATTTATCCTGAAACAACATTCTATCCGCCAACGGCTTTTACTCCCGGCAGCGGATACGGTAATGAATATTTTTATCCTAAAGGCATAGGTATATCTGATAAAGGATACCATATGTATATTTATGACAGATGGGGAGAATTAATTTACGAATCGGATGTAAAACCGGCCGGCACAGACCAACGTTATGAAGTAGAAGGAGGCTGGAATGGTAGATTTAATAACACAGGTAATTATGTTCCAGCCGGAGTTTATGTATGGTTAATTGAATTTAAAAATGCAATGGGAGAAAAGAAAAGAAGGAGTGGAACGGTAACAGTCATTAGATAACATTTATTAAAGGAGAGCACTTGCTCTCCTTTCTTTTTATTTGTAAAAATACTTACCTTTGCTACTTCAAACATTATTAAACATGTGGGTTTTTATTAAAAAAATATTTTTAAGTATTATCTTTATTATCTTTCCAATTATAGCTTTCTCACAAAAAAATAAAGTTAAATCCAATGGTTATAATATTTTTTACTACCCTAATGGCAAAATATCCAGCAAAGGATACATGAAAAACGGTCAACCTGACGGATTTTGGAAAACATTCTATCCTGATGGAACATTAAAATCTGAAGGTAACAGAAAAAATACATTACTAGATTCCACATGGATCTTCTTTAACGAAAAAGGTGACACTCTTGAAATAATAAATTACCGCTATGGCAAAAAAAATGGTTATGATATAAAATACAATTACGAATATAACGATAGTGGTCAACTCGTAAAAAAAGAAATGGTTTCAAAAGAACTTTATTTAAACGATAAAAGAGAAGGTAAAGCTTATTACTACCAAAAAAACAGATTACATCTTATAATAAATTACAAAAATGATGTGAAAAACGGATATGCCTTTGAAATATCAAACGATACACTAATAACTACCCTGTATGAATACAAAAACGGATTTCTTGTTTTTAGCGAAAAAATAAACCGCTACGACAAAAACGGGAAAAAACACGGTGTGTGGAAAGAATTCTATCCCAACGGGAAACTTAAACGTGAAATGTATTATATACACGGACAACTAAACGGACTATATAAAGAGTATGCTCCCAATGGCAAATTGATAACCGTACTTATGTACAAATATGGTAAACCCGAAAAAGTAAATAAAAATTCTGTACGCGAAATCACACAAAAACAAACTTTCTACCCAAGTGGAAGGTTAAAACACAGCGGTTTTTACAAGCATGATACTATACCTGTTGGTGTTCACAAAGAATATGATGAAGCAGGGAATGTTACAATAGTAAAAATTTATGACGATAACGGATACCTTAAAAGTGAAGGAATGTTTGACAAGAACGGCAGAAAATCAGGGGTTTGGGAAGAGTTTTATCAGACAGGAGAACTAAAAGCTAAAGGAAAATATAAAAAAGGTAAAAGAACAGGACTGTGGAAATTTTATTACAAAAACGGTAAAACAGAACAAACAGGTTATTATTATAAAGGTAAACCACATAAAACTTGGAAATATTACGACCATAACGGTACTTTGCTAAAATATGAGACCTACTACAAAGGCAGATATGACGGACCGTATTATTTATTTTCATATAAAGGCGACACATTGGTTTGGGGATTTTTCACAGATGGAGAACGTGACAGCACTTGGAAATTTATTTATCAAGACAAATGGGAAACCGGACCTTATAAAGACGGGCTAAAAGAAGGATTGTGGACCAGAAAATTGCTCGAAAACAACAAAACAATTTACAAAGCAAATTACATACAAGGAGTTCCTCACGGCAAAGTTTATTACTATTTCAATAATGGGAAAATCCGCAGAATAGAAGAATATAAAATGGGCATACCGCACGGCAACTGGCAATACTATACCGAAGATAATGAACTTGATATGATAGAAACATACAGAAATGGAAAACTTGTAAAAATAAACGGCAGAAGATTCAAATGGCCAAAAAAACTGAAAAATCCACAAGTAATCTTAAGAGATGTCAAAAAAACACAAAAAGTAAAGCCTGCAAGCACAATTACAGATAATTAGCCATATTGCAAAAATTTAATTTATATTTGTCTCTGATTACTAACATACAACTTTCGGTATGAAATTAGGAATTTTCGGGTACCCGTTTCGTGACAAAGAAGTAGAATTCATTTACAACATAATAGACTTTATAGAAAAACATGTAGAGAAAGTTTATATTTATAAGCCGTTTTACGACTTTTTGATAAATTCTTTTGATATAAGCATTCCACACACAAAATTGTTTTCCACACACGAAGAAGTTCCCTCGACTCTCGATGTAATGTTGAGTATAGGCGGAGACGGTACAATTTTGGAAACAATTACATTTATCAAAAATAAAGGGATACCCGTTTTAGGAATTAATCGCGGCAGACTCGGCTTTCTTGCTAATGTTTCAAAGGTAGAAGTAGAACGGGCTTTAAATTGTTTAGCCGAAAAGGATTACCGTATTGAAAAAAGGGTTTTGTTACAATTAGAAGTTTTAAATCAAAAAAACAAACATTATGACTTCCCTTACGCACTTAATGAAATAACTATTCATAAAAAAGATACTGCTTCAATGATTTCCATTACAACTTATGTAAATGATGAATACCTCAATACATACTGGGCAGACGGTCTTATAATTTCCACACCTACAGGTTCTACCGCATACTCATTAAGTGTAGGCGGTCCTATCGTTGTACCACAATCACAAAACATAATAATCTCTCCAATAGCTCCACACAACCTTACTGTCAGACCATTGGTAATGCCCGACAATGTAGAATTACATTTCAAAGTAAACAGCCGCAGCGGTAATTTTTTAGTAACCTTGGATTACAGATCAGAAGTATTTGATAATGATACCGAATTCATAATAAAAAAAGCAGACTACGAAATATCAATGATTAAACTGCCCGGCAGCAGTTTTTACAGAACAATCCGAAATAAACTAATGTGGGGACTTGACAAAAGAAACTAATGAAAATTGCTGTTAACACAAGACTTCTGATAAAAAACAAATTGGAAGGAATAGGCTGGTTTACCTACGAAACACTTAAAAGAATAACCCAATCCCACCCTGAACACGAATTTTTCTTTTTATTCGACCGTCAATTCTCCGATGAATTTATTTTTTCAGACAATATAACTCCCTTAAAGCTTTTTCCACCCACTCGGCATCCTTTTCTTACAGAGTTTTACTTCAGAAAAGTTTTGCCACACGTACTTAAAAAGATAAAAGCAGATGTTTTTTTCTCCCCGGATGGTTGGCTGCCGATAAAAACCGATATACCCGTTCACACCGTAATACACGACTTAAATTTTGAGCATTTTCCCGAATTCCTTCCCAAGTATGCCCTTAAACATTACAGAAAATGCTTTCCGCAATACGCCCAAAAAGCAAGCAGAATAGCAACAGTTTCGGAATATACCAAGCAAGACCTGCACAAAACCTACAACATCCCGTTAGAAAAAATAGATGTGGTTTTCAACGGTGCAAATGAAATTTACAGCCCCATACCCGAAAAAGAACAACAAGAAGTAAAAAATAAATACGCAAACGAAAAAGACTTTTTCATATTTGTCAGCAGCATACATCCCCGCAAAAATCTTGGAAACACACTTGAAGCATTCTACAAATTCAAAGAAAAAACAAGAGCAAATATAAAATTTGTTATTGTTGGCTCCGTTATGTTCAAATCAGCTACGGTAAACAAAATTTTAAACAGCTCACCACACAAAAAAGATGTAATTTTTTTGGGGCATATAGACACCTCAACTTTGCATAAATTATTGGCTTCAGCTACTGCTTTGCTATATGTTTCCTTCTTTGAAGGCTTTGGCATACCAATAGTAGAAGCAATGAAGTGCGGCACACCTGTAATTACAAGCAATGTCACAAGCATGCCCGAAGTAGCAGGTAATGCTGCGATAACAGTTAATCCTTACAAGTCTGACGAAATAGCACTTGCAATGGGAAAAATATTTTCAGATAACATTTTGAGAGATAAACTGATAAAACTCGGATTGGAAAGGAGTAAAAATTTTTCATGGGAAAAATCTGCAAATTTGCTTTGGAAATCAATAAACAAAGTTTTGTAATAAAAAAAATTGTAATATTGCAAACTGATATTAATCATTTATTTGAAAAAAATAACAAAATGGACGAAAAACACAAACCAACTGAATTAGAAGACGTTGTAATACGATTTGCTGGCGATTCCGGAGACGGTATGCAGCTAATCGGAACACTTTTTTCTGATGCGTCTGCACATTACGGAAATGATATTGCAACATTTCCGGATTACCCTGCTGAAATTAGAGCACCTCAAGGAACTGTTGGAGGTGTGTCAGGTTTTACAGTACACTTTGGACACACCGAAGTAAATACACCTGGTGATTATGCAGATCTACTTGTGGCAATGAACCCTGCTTCCTTAAAAGCAAGTGTTAAATATCTTAAGCCTGGAACGACAATTATAATTGATATAGATGCATTTACAGATAAGAATCTAAAAAAAGCAGGTTACAAAACAAGCGATCCGTTCAAAGAAGACGGACTTGAAGATTACAATATAATCCCCGTAAAAATAACTTCATTAACCAGAGAAGCCCTAAAAGATCTTAATCTTGACAATAAAGCTGTAACAAGAAGTAAAAATATGTTTGTACTCGGAATGGTTGACTTTATGTTTAGCCGTCCATTAGATTACACCATCCAATTTTTTGAAAAGAAATTTGCCGGTAAACCAATTATTATAGAAGCAAACGAAAAAGCACTAAAAGCTGGTTTTAATTTTGCGGAAAGCTCTCATGCTATTTTCTCATTCAAAGTTGCACCGGCTAAAATAGAGTCGGGACGTTATAGAAATATTAACGGCAATACAGCAACAGCATGGGGATTTCTTACAGCAGCACAAAAAGCAGGACTTGAACTTTTCTGTGGTTCATATCCTATCACACCGGCAACCGATATCCTTCAAGAATTGTCTAAAAGACGGGACTTGGGAGTAAAAACATTTCAAGCTGAAGACGAAATTGCCGGAATATCAACATCAATAGGAGCAAGTTTTGCAGGTGATTTAGCAATTACTACAACTTCAGGTCCGGGACTTGCATTAAAAACAGAAGCGGCAGGTCTTGCCGTAATTACAGAACTACCTCTTGTAATTGTCGATGTACAAAGAGGAGGTCCATCAACCGGATTGCCGACAAAAACTGAACAAGGTGATTTATTTCAAGCATTATATGGAAGAAACGGAGAATCTTCATTAGCAGTAATTGCAGCATTAGGTCCTGCCGATGCATTTCACACCGCTATCGAAGCTTCACGTATAGCATTAGAACACATGACGCCGGTAATAATGCTTACAGACAGTTACATTGCTAACGGCACACAACCTTTTAGAATTCCGGATTTAGATACAATACCTGAAATTAAACCACCAATAGTTACAGAACCACCTTATCAACCATATGAAAGAATAGACAAAGAAAAAATGATTAGAGGTTGGGCAAAAGTAGGAATTCCGGGCTTGCAACACAGATTAGGTAGTCTCGAAAAAATGGCTGTAACTGGAACAGTTTCATATGTTCCGGAAAATCACGAAAGAATGGTTAAAGAAAGACAGGCAAAAGTTGACGCAATAGCAAATGATATTCCAGAACAAAAAGTAGAAGGTAATCATGATGCCGAAATACTTATAATTGGTTGGGGAAGTACTTATGGACACATACGTAGAGCAGCTAATCAACTTAAACGCGAAGGAATTGATGTAGCATACACACAATTTAAATATATAAACCCATTACCTAAGAATACAGGTGAAATTTTGAAAAAATATAAACAATCAGTCGTATTCGAATTAAACATGGGCCAATTTGCCAATTATCTAAGAATGAAATACCCCGGATTTGATCCTCTACAATATAATAAAGTACAAGGATTACCATTTACGGTACAAGAAATTGTAGATCACATTAAATCATTATTAAAAAAATAATTTATCATGGCAACAACAATAACAAAAGAAAATTTATATAAGAAGGTAAATTTAAAACCTACTGAATATAAAAGTGACCAAGAAGTAAGATGGTGTCCGGGATGTGGTGACCACGCCATTTATAACGCAATACTTAAAACTTGGTCTGAGCTAGGTATCCCGAAAGAAAAAATAGCTGTAATCTCAGGGATCGGATGTTCCTCAAGATTCCCATATTATGTTGATGTTTACGGATTTCATACTATTCATGGAAGAGCTGGAGCCATCTCTTCAGGATTTAAAACAGCAAGACCGGATATGTCAGTTTGGCAAATTACAGGTGACGGTGATGGACTTGCAATCGGTGGAAATCATTTAATTCATGAATGTAGAAGAAATATAGATTTGAATATTATACTTTTCAATAACGAAATTTATGGATTAACAAAAGGACAATATTCACCGACAAGCCGTTTCGGTCAAATAACAAAAACATCACCTTACGGAACAATTGAAAGACCTTTCAATGTTGGACAATTGGTATTGGGAGCAAACGGAAGTTTTTTCGCAAGAACAATTGATGCATATATAAAAGAATCTGTTGAAGTTTATAAAGCTGCGGAATACCATAAGGGAACATCTGTTGTTGAAGTATTGCAAAATTGCGTAATATACAATAACGGAGCTCATGCAGAAATAACAAATAAAGAAACTAGAAAAGAAAGACAAATTTGGTTAAAACACGGTGAACCCATGATTTTCGGTGAGAATAACGACAAAGGACTTATTCTCGAAAATGAAAGATTAAAAGTAGTTAAAATAGGAGAAAACGGTATTACCGAAAAAGATATACTTGTTCACGATGCAAAAACAGATAATCTCGGCTTGCACTTAATGCTAGCAACTATGAGTTATCCGGAATATCCTATAGCAATGGGAGTAATTCGTGATGTTAGCAGACCCACATATGATGAATTAATGGAAAAACAAATCGATGAAATCAGACAAAAATCAAAAATTAAAACAGTTCAAGACTTACTTAACTCAGGTAATACTTGGGAAATTAAGTAAGTAAAATAAATATAAATTCCGTAAAAAAAGGCTGTCCGTTATTTTTGTACGGAACAGCCTTTTTTATATCTACCAAGCAAAAAATACTATACATTTGTAACACAAACAAACATAACCTCTTATAATGATAAAAATAGGTGTAATAGGTGCAGGACATCTTGGCAAAATACATATAAAACTTCTAAAAGAAATTGAGGAAGCCAACCTTATCGGATTTTATGATATTGATACCGAAAATGCAAAAAAAGTAGAAAACGAGTTTGGAATAAAAAGTTTCAAAACATTAGACGAATTGCTAAACAAAGTTGATGCAGTTGACATAGTAACCCCAACGACCACCCACTTTGAAATTGCCAAGCAAGCCATAAAAAAGCAAAAACACATCTTTATAGAAAAACCCGTAGCCGCCTCTACCGAAGAAGCCGAACAAATCGTAAAACTTTCTTATGAAGCCGATATTAAAGCCCAGGTTGGACATGTAGAACGCTTCAATCCGGCATTCCTTACCGTAAAAGAATATATTGACAAACCAATGTTTATTGAAATACACAGACTGGCACAATTCAATCCCCGAGGTACAGATGTTTCAGTTGTTTACGATTTGATGATTCACGACATTGATCTCACTTTAACCATAACAAATAGTCGTATTAAGCGAATAAGTTCAAGCGGTGTGGCTGTTGTAAGCGATACCGTAGATATTGCTAATGCTAGAATAGAATTTGACAATGGAGCTGTTGCAAACCTTACGGCAAGCCGTATTTCATTAAAAAAAATGAGGAAAATGCGAATGTTCCAAAAAAATGCTTACTTAGTAGCTGATTTACTTGACAAAAAAGTGGAGATCATAAAAATGAAAGATGTTGAAAAAGAAGATAATCCTTTCGGAATATATATAGACACACCCAAAGGCAAAAAACAGATTTATTATACAAACCCTGAAGTTAAAGAAAATAATGCTATAAAAGAAGAATTAACTGAATTTTGTAACGCAATTAAATACGATAAAAAGACACCGGTTACCATTGACGAAGGTTATAGTGCCTTAAAAGTAGCAGATGAAATAGATAAACAAATAAGAAAAACAGAAATATCTTTGGGATAATAAAATGAAGAATTTAACGTTCTTATTTAAAACTATAAAAGAAAGAGGTTTTTTACACTTGAAATACTTACCGATTATAATAAGCATTTTTATATTTATTCTTTCATCGTGTAATATAATTGATCCCGATGAAGAAATACCTGCATATTTTAAAATTGATTCCGTTTTTGTAGATTACGATACACAATATCCGCAGCTACACAATATTTCTGATGTTTGGGTTACTGTAAACGGAGACAGGGTAGGGACATTTGAGCTCCCCGCTCTTTTCCCTGTGATAGGCAAAAATACAGGGAAGACCAATGTTGTGATAATGCCCGGAATAAAAGTAAACGGCATCTCAACAACACGTGACATTTATCCTTTTTTTGATTATTATGAATTCGACACACTATTAACACCTTTGCATACATACGTGCTTAGACCCCATTTTAAATATAAAGACGGACTGAATATATGGACAGAACACTTTGCCGGACTGGCACAAGGTTATAAATTTGAAAAAACTACACAAAGCGATACAAATATAATAGTACAAGAAGATAGTTTAATTGGTCCGGATAATTATGTTGGGAACATTTACTTAACAACAGAACGTCCTAAATTTCAATGTGTTACATTAGACGACTTTTATTTCCCCACAAACGGTAGTAAAATTTATGCAGAACTGGATTATATGAATACTCAAGAATTTGAAGTGGGTCTTTTCGTTTATAAAACCAGCCAACTCATTGAAGCTCCACTTGAAATAATAAACCCGCACCCTAATGGATACAATAGAATCTATGTGGATCTTACCAAATATGTAAATGATAATGCAAATGCTTTTAAATTTAAATTTTACATAGGTGCAGAAAAACCGGATACCATAAGCAATAGCAAAATTAGTATTGATAACGTAACAATAATTTATTATTAAGCAAAGGGGTATGAAAAGTGCTAAATATAGTAGACAAAGATTTTTATACATTTTTTTTGACATATTAGGCTCTGCACTTGCTTGGACACTCTTTTATTCCTACCGAAAAATAATTATTGAAACACAAAAATTTGGTTATGAGATCCCGCTTAATTTCGGTGTGAAATTTTTTGCAGCACTTCTAACTATACCTCTCTTTTGGTTTACAATTTACTATATAGCAGGCTTTTACAAAGAAGTTTACAGGCGATCAAGGCTGCAAGAACTGTGGCAAAGCTTTTTCTTAACATTGGTTGGTGTAATATTTATTTTCTTTTTGCTGATTCTTGACGATGAAGTAGTAACGTACAAAAATTATTACGATTCTTTTTTAGTATTGTTTTCGCTACAATTTTTATTGACATACATACCCAGAATTATAATCACATCAATTACCAGCAACAAAATCAAAAACCGCAAACTTGGGTTCAACACAATTATAATAGGCAGTAATCAAAAAGCATTGGACCTGTACCAAAAGCTCACAAACGCAAAAAAATCTGCAGGTTTTAAATTCATAGGATTTGTAAAAGTAAACAAAAACAATGACCACATTTTGGAAGAACATCTTCCCTCTCTCGGTCACATCGAAGACCTTAAAGAAACAATAAAAAAATACAACGTAGAAGATGTAATAATTGCAATAGAAACCACCGAACACGAGAAAATAGAAGAAATACTTAATATTCTAAGCATCATAGACGTAAATATCAAAATAATACCCTCAATGTATGATGTACTTACAGGTAAAGCAAAAATGTCTTCGCTTTACGGGGAACCTCTTATAGTTATTCCTAAAGAAATTATGCAGGAATGGCAAGCAAACCTCAAAAGAGTTATTGATATATCATTCTCAATAGCAGCATTAACACTTTCTTCCCCGCTATTTTTAGTTTTGGCAATAATAATTAAGGGCACCTCAAAGGGTCCTATTTTCTTCAAGCAAGAAAGAATAGGAAGATATGGTAATCCGTTTATGATTTACAAATTCCGTACAATGTACGTTGATGCGGAAAAAAACGGACCGGCACTTGCAAGCGAAAACGACAAAAGAATTACACCCATAGGACGCTTCTTACGCAAAACCAGAATGGACGAAATACCGAACTTTTGGAATGTAATCAAAGGTGACATGTCTTTGGTAGGACCCAGACCCGAAAGACAATTTTTTATTGACCAGATTGTAAAAAAAGCTCCGTATTATGTTCACTTGCACAAAGTAAGACCCGGTATCACATCTTGGGGACAAGTGAAATTCGGATACGCTTCAAATGTAGACGAGATGATAGAACGCCTCAAATACGACCTTATTTACCTTGAAAACATGTCTCTGTTTGCCGACTTCAAAATACTGATTTACACAATCTTAATTATAGTTAAAGGGAAAGGTAAATAAAAATATTAATTTCCTAAAATCACTTACTAAATCAAAACTTTAAGTATTTTTGAAGCAAATAATAAAATCTGAACAAAATGCTTAATAAAATCATTGCAAGCATAGTTCCATTAATGCCTAAAAAGTTAGTGTGGATCTTCTCTAAAAGGTACATTGCAGGCAGCAAACTTGAAGATGCCATAAGGGTGTCAAAGGAGCTAAACAGCCAAGGAGTTTTGGTTACAATAGACTTGTTGGGTGAATTTATAAAAGACCTGAACGAAGCAACAAAGAATAAAGAAGCATACCTCAACATAATAGAAGAAACCCAAAAAGCAGGCATAAAAGGTAATTATTCGGTAAAACCGACAATGTTCGGACTACTGCTCAACAAAGAAGAAGCATACCACAATATCCGGGAAATTGTAAAAAAAGCTGCCGAATACAATAATTTTGTTAGATTGGATATGGAAGATTCGCCTTGCACCGACTTGGAAATAGAACTATATTCCAAACTTAAACCGGAATTTCCAAACAATGTTGGCATTGTTTTCCAAGCATATCTGAAAAGAACCCTTAACGACTTGAAAATGCTTTACGAACGTTTTCACAAAGACGGAATGATAAATAATTACAGGCTATGTAAAGGAATTTATGTAGAACCCGCCGAGATAGCTTACAAAGACAAAGAAGAAATAAGAAAACATTACTTGGAAGACCTTGAATTTTTGCTCTCTCACGGCGAATATGTAGGCATAGCTACACACGATAAATATTTGGTAGATAAGGCTTACGAACTCATTGACAAATACAATGTAAGCAATGATATGTTTGAATTCCAGATGCTTTACGGTGTAACGCCCGAACTTCGCCGCTCAATAGTGGAAAAAGGATACAAAATGAGAGTATATGTTCCTTTCGGCGAAGATTGGTTCGGCTACTCTACAAGAAGACTGAAAGAAAATCCCAAAATAGCAGGAGATATTGTTAAAGCACTGTTTAAGCGAGGTTAGCAATTTTATTCAAGGCGGTAATTACCGCCTTTTTTATTGTGTCAAAATCTTTTACTGAAGAAGAAACATAAACAAAAACAATAAGAAGTTTCTGATTCCGCTCGTTTATTTTTCCGGTAATTATTTCCTTATTTATACGGTAAGCCTCCCTTGTCCTGCGTTTTATTAGATTTCTTTTTACAGCCCGTTTAATTCTTTTGTGTGGCACAGAAACCATTATTTTTGCAACAGGCTTTTCTCCTTCGGCAAGTTCTTCCCACCGATAAAGGACTTTCAACGGAAAAGAATCAATAGAATTTATTTTTCCCTCAAATAGTAGCTTAACTTCTCTTCTGGTTTTTATTCGTTCAGATTTCGAGAGTCCGTATTTTTTCATTGACAACTAAGCACCACTAGGCTTTTGCTTCTTTTAAATTAGCTTTAAGAAATTGGTCCAAAGCCTCAACCATAGATTTTGCCTGCTGAGTAGGTGCTGCAATATCCAATCTCAAGCCTGCATTTTTTACGGCTTTTTTGGTAGT
>JALTDM010000027.1 GCA_027074135.1 Bacteroidales bacterium | reverse complement strand
AAGGTCGTTATGGCAGTGATACTTCACTTTTCTGAATGTGAAAAGGTCGAGTACTCACTTAAAAGTTTTTCTCGTGAACGCAGCATATTTAACTGCAATGGCGCGAGCAGGATGCGTTAAAATTTGGTGTGTGGCACTTACTTTCCCGCACTGGCTTTCGAGTTTTAAACATTTTCCGTAGCGTTTTTTCGTTTGAAAATTATGCAGAAGACTTTAACGCCATTTCAACAAATGAGGGTGGCAAAAAGAGTTGTTCGACAAAAGCAAACAAAACTATTCTTTGAAGTTTTAAAAAAGGATTTAAAGTTTAACGCGTATTATTTGCAATATTCACGATTAAAAATGTTTCACATGAAACACTGAAAAATTTTTAACTTACACGACTTCACGGCCACACTTACGCATCACACTTTACCGATAAGTATAAATCTTGCCGTATTTTTTCACTTCTACGCAAATGGACTGCTTGTAATAAATTCTAAGCACTTGAACTGAAGAAGCAAAAATTTTGTGATAGAAAGTTTTTGTGTTCTCTTTAGCGCGAAGAACGAGGCACATTATGCGTAAAGATGTTCTTAACGAATCAAAGAGTTTTTATCGTAGCAGCAAACGCTCTCTGGGTTTGCTGCTAAGTCACCTGCCGTTCTGAGCACAGCGAAGAGTCTCTGCTTTAACGACAAATATAAACACTTTTCAGGACCAAGCAAAGTGCGCACTTCTTAAAAACGCTCTTTTTAGGTGCGTTAACCGACTTTTTGGGGGCAAACAGTATTCACTGCCACCACAGAAACGATACAACAGAAGTGCCCAAAAACAAAAATTACACGCATACCGCAAAGTCACGAGCGTAAAGACGCATAAGAGTATTTAAAAAGCACGCCAATTTTTTGACTTGCAATTTGTCACTTCGTCGTGAAGGCGCTCACAGCGCACCCTACGGCGCAAGAAACCAAACCTTCATAAATCTTATTTTCTTATCCGTTACGATGGCGGAAATGCCTGTGCCCGAGCGGAGGGTGTCGAGGTCTGCGTACACTTTTCCGTTTATCACTTTTGTGTCCCGAATGTCGTCGTTTGAAAAGTAGCCCAGAACCTGCGTCTTTGGTATGTAAATGTCG
>JALTDM010000026.1 GCA_027074135.1 Bacteroidales bacterium | reverse complement strand
CAATTTTTATTTTGCACGTCCTTATCACGCTTGGGAAAGAGGAACTAATGAAAATATAAACGGACTTATCAGACAATATTTATCTAAAGGCAGTTCTTTCGAAAATATTGATAAAGAGCAGATTATAAGGTTACAAAATAAACTTAATAATAGACCAAGAAAAAAATTAGGGTTTTTGACACTTAATGAATTTTTTATTTACTTTTGTTATTAAATAAAGTTGCATTTGTGACTTGAATCCAGCAAATATAATACTAAACCCAAACTGTACACATAACATAAAACTCTAAAAACTGCCCAAATGCGGGCAGTTTTTTTATTCATACTATCTGCAATCCCCACCCTCCAATTGAAAAAAAAATTGTACTTTTGATTTTAAGCAAAGAATTTTATCAAACAAAAATAAAATATTGAATATGAAAAACATAGATTACTTATTTGAAGTAAGTTGGGAAGTTTGCAACAAAGTAGGCGGAATACATACTGTACTGACAAGCAAAGCTCTTACACTGCAAAATAAACTCGGCAACAATTATATGCTTATCGGACCCCTTACCTGGAACTCAGGCGGTTTGAGTGATGAATTTACCGAAGACAAAAACCTTTACAAAGCATGGCGTTTTCAAGCTCAAAAAGAAGGATTGATAATAAAAATAGGCCGCTGGAATGTTCCCGGCAACCCTATTGCAATTCTCGTAGATTTTTCCACATTTTTTGACCAAAAAGACCAGATTCTAGCCGAAATGTGGGAATGGTATGGAGTAGATTCTATCACAGGTGGTTGGGACTATGTAGAACCCGTAATGTTCGGATATGCGGCAGCAAAAGTTATTGAAAGCTTTTACAACTATTATGTAACGGCACACGATGTGTTGGTTACACATTTCCACGAATGGATGACACAATCGGGTATGCTTTATCTGAAAAAGAAAGTACCTCAAGCCGCAACTGTTTTTACAACTCATGCTACAGTCCTCGGTCGCACGCTGGCAGGAAATGGTTTGCCGCTCTATTCAGAAGCACTCTCACTAAATCCGGAAGAAGCCGCTCACAAATACAATGTAATGGCAAAGCACTCATTGGAAAGCAAAGCCGCACAAAATACCGATGCCTTCACCACAGTCAGCGACATAACTGCTACAGAATGTCAAAACTTCCTGAATGCTAAACCTCACGCCATTACCTACAACGGCTTTGAAAAAGATTTGGTACCACCTGACGATGAATTGGAAGAAAAAAGAAAAACTGCAAAAAAATACCTTAAATCCGTTGCAGAAGCCTTGCTTAACACAGATTTGCCGGATGATACCATATACATAAGTATAAGCGGCAGGTATGAAGTCCGCAACAAAGGTATTGACTTGTTTATCAAATCTTTGGGAGAACTAAAAAAGGTAAATCCCGAAAAAACCGTTATTGCTTATTTCCTTATACCATCCAACAACACAGGTCCGAGACAAGAAATTTTGAATAACATCTACAACAAGCATGACCAACCGATTGAGAATTGTTATCTGACACATCATCTTTACGATGAAAAAAACGACCCGATAATAAACCTTTTTAAGCAAGAAGGTTTGACAAATTCTCACGATGACAATGTAAAAGTAATATTTGTACCTTCATACCTCAACGGCAACGACGGGATTTTTAATATGTACTATTACGATTTGCTTACGGGATTTGACCTCACCGTTTACCCATCCTATTACGAACCATGGGGCTACACACCGCTCGAAAGTATTGCCTTTCACATTCCGACTATAACCAGCTCATTGGCAGGTTTTGCAAGGTGGATAATGAACCTTGAAACTGAAGACAAAGAAGCCGTTTATATAGTGGAACGAAACGACTTCAACGATGATGATGCAAAAAGTGAAATAGTAAAAATCATAGGCAACTTTATTAAACTGCCAAAGGAAAATATTGAAGACTTACGCAAAAAAGCACGCAACCTGTCACAAAAAGCACTATGGCAAGAACTTATAGAAAACTATTACAAGGCTTTTGATATTGCTATAGAAAAAGCACACAGCCGTTATGACTTATATTCGCACAAAACTATAATTGAAAATATTGACGAAATCATAGAATATGTAATCGAAAAACCACAATGGAAAAAAGTACTGGTAAAAACCGTTTTGCCTGATAACCTTTTGCCTCTTAACGAACTTGCCTATAATGTGTGGTGGTCTTGGAACGAAGATGCAAAAGAATTGTTTAAAAGCATAAATCCGGAAAAATGGCAGGAAGTCAACGAAAACCCTATCATATTGCTTGAAGAGCTGAATTACGATGAACTGATAGAATTAAGTAAAAATAAAGAGTTTACAACCAAATTGGATGCAGTATATGCCCGCTATAAAGATTATATGGAAAAACGGGAAAAACCCGAAGGTCCAAGGATTGCTTATTTCAGCATGGAATTCGGTTTGCACCACACCATTAAGTTATATTCGGGCGGCTTGGGCATACTGGCAGGTGATTACATTAAGCAAACAAGTGACGACAACAAAAATTTGTTTGCTGTGAGTCTGATGTACCGTTACGGATATTTCGACCAGGAAATTTCTGCTAATGGGTATCAAGTAGAAATTTACGAACCGCAAAAATTCTCGCATTTACCAATCACTCCCGTAAGAGATAACAAAGGTAATTGGGTAATAATAAAAATCCCGTTCCCGGGAAGATTTGTTTATGCCAAAATTTGGGAACTGCAAGTTGGTAGCGTATCGTTATACCTACTTGACACAGACATTGAAGAAAACAACGACCACGACAGGAAAATCACTCATCACCTGTATGGCGGAGACAAAGAATACCGCTTGGAACAAGAAATAGTGCTCGGTATAGGTGGAGTAAGGTTGATAAATGCTCTTAACTTAAATCCTGACTTATACCACCTGAATGAAGGACACGCAGCATTTATAAACTTAGAAAGGCTTATAAATTATATGACCGACGGTAAATTCTCACTTAATGAAGCTACTGAAATTGTAAAAGCCACTTCACTTTTCACCACCCATACACCAGTGCCGGCAGGTCACGACACTTTCAAAGAAGAACTTTTGCGTAAATACTTGGGATTTTATATTGACAGATTAAACATAGGATGGGATAAATTCATTATACTTGGTCGCAATAATCCACTAAACTACAATGAAGATTTTTCTATGAGTGTATTTGCAGTAAGGTTGTCTCAAGAAGTAAACGGTGTAAGCAAAATTCACGGCGAAGTGTCACAAAAAATGTTTGCAAACATTTGGCATCATTACTTCCCCTCTGAACTGCATATCGGCTATGTAACCAACGGAGTGCACTTCGACACTTGGATAGAAGACAAATGGCGAAATCTCTATTGCAAATACGCCAAAGTAAACAACAGTTGCGAAATATTGCAAAAACACGACAATTGGAATTTCATTTACGATGCACCGGACAAAGAAGTTTGGGAAATAAAAAAGGAAAATAAAAAGCTTTTAATAGATTACATAAAAAACTATCTGCACAAAAACATCAGCAAGCACGAAGTGATTTCTACTAAAATTATTGAAATAACATCAAAACTCAATCATGAAGCATTTACCATAGGATTTGCCAGAAGATTTGCCACATACAAAAGAGCTCATCTGCTTTTCAAAAATCTTGACAGGCTTAGCAAATTGGTAAATAATCCGAAATATCCCGTGCAAATAATCTTTGCAGGCAAGGCTCACCCTGCCGACAAAGCCGGAAAAGACCTTATAAAGATGATTTATGAAGTATCTCTCCGACCAGAATTTATCGGGAAAATTATTTTTTTGGAAGACTACAACATAAAAATGGCAAAATTGCTTATTTCAGGTGTTGATCTATGGCTGAACACCCCTACCCGACCTTTGGAAGCATCAGGCACCAGCGGTCAAAAAGCCGTTATGAACGGTGTGCCTAATCTCAGCGTATTGGACGGCTGGTGGTATGAAGGTTACCGTGAAGGTGCAGGCTGGGCATTACCAAAAGAAAAAACTTTCAAAGACCAAGAAGTACAAGACCAATTTGATGCTGAAACAATTTACCAAATACTTGAAAATGAAATAATACCGAAATTTTACAATACTAATAACGAAGGAGTACCCGCAGAATGGACAAAAGTAATGAAAAATACCATTGCGGGAATTGCACCACATTTTACCACAAAAAGAATGATGAGCGATTATTACGACAAATTTTATAACAAACTTTATGATAGAAGTTCATTGCTGAAGGAAAATAATTACAAAAAATTGTATGAAATCACAAAATGGAAAAGCCGCACAATAATAAATTGGCAAAACATTGAAATAACAAATGTGAAAATCACTGACACTAACCAAAAACCTCTTCAACTCGGCGAAAAATTCTCCGTAGAAATAACACTTAAACTCAGAGGATTAAAACCTGAGGAAATCGGTGCTGAAGTGATTTTTGGACGTAAGGAAAAAGAAGAAATTACAGATATTATTCACAAATACGAACTGGGGTTGAAGCATTTTAACAAAGCAGACAACACGGCAACATATTATTGCAGCATCCCTGCATCAAGAGCAGGAGTTTACGATTATGCAATCAGAGTTTATCCGCAACATCCGTTGTTGCCATACAAACACGAATTAAACATTGTGAAATGGATATAAAAAAGGACAAATACAACATTGCCATAGTGGTAGGCGGATTTTCGTCTGAAAAAGAAATATCCGTAAAAAGCGGCACTCAAGTAGCAGGATGGATTGACAAAGATAAATTCAATGTACATTTGGTGCACATATACCGCAACGAATGGTATTGCGACTTCAACGGCAAAAAGTTGACGGTTAACAAAGACGATTTTTCCGTAAGCACCGGCAGTAGAACAATAAAATTTGACTTTGCGGTAATAATGATACACGGGCATCCGGGTGAAAACGGCATTTTGCAAGGATATTTTGACCTGATTGGTGTTCCTTATTCCACATCGTCTGCAAGGGTTTCTCACCTCACATTTGACAAAAACCTGTCAAAACTGTATTTGGAGCAATTCGGAGTAAAAACCGCAACATCCATATTACTTACTCCTGCTACATATACAAATGAAACGATAAAAAAAATTACATCAACTTTAGGTTTTCCCGTGGTAATTAAGCCAAATGCTTCAGGTTCAAGTTTCGGAGTATCGCTGGTAAAAAACGAAAACGAATTGCTACAAGCTATAGAAAACGCTTTCAAAGAAGATCCGGCAAAAGTTCTGGCTGAACAATACATTAAAGGTACGGAAGTAAGTTGCGGAGTTTTTTCAGACGGAGAAGAAATTGTTGCAATGCCACCTACCGAGATTGTTCCCGAAACTGAGTTTTTTGACTACGAAGCCAAATATTTGGGCAAGTCTAGGGAAATCACACCGGCACGCCTGCCACAAAATATTTTAACTGCTATTCAAGAAGAAAGCAAGAGGATTTACAAACTCTTTATGAGTTACGGCATTGTAAGGGTTGATTTTATAGTAAGCAACGAGGAACTCTTTTACCTTGAAATAAATACTGTTCCGGGAATGAGTGCCGAAAGTATTTTTCCGCAGCAAGCCAAGGTAAAAGGCTTGTCAATGACTGATATTTACACAAAAGTGATATTAAATAAATTGAAGTAATAGGATAACAAATAGAAAACACAGGGTTTAGATTTGTGAATTAAAATTCTGAGATCGACATTCTAAATTCAAAAAATTATGAAAATCATTTGCATAGGCAGAAATTACGCAGACCACGCCAAAGAACTGAACAATCAAGTACCCGAAGAACCTGTTTTTTTCATCAAACCGGATACTGCACTGTTGAGAAACAATTCGCCATTTTACTTGCCACCCGAAGATTTTCTAGGCGAGATTCATTACGAAGTGGAACTTGTGCTTAAAATAAACAAAGCAGGCAAAGCTATTCCAAAACAATTTGCAAGCAGATATTACGATAAAATAGGCATCGGACTGGACCTTACAGCCAGACAATTACAACAAAAGCTTAAAGAAAAAGGTCTGCCTTGGGAAAAAGCTAAAGCCTTTGACTTTTCAGCACCAATAAGTATGGAATTTATACCCAAACAAGAACTAAACATCAAGGAAGGCATAAACTTCTCACTGGAAATAAACGGGAAAACAGTTCAACAAGGCAATACAAAAGATATGCTTTTTGACTTTGACGAAATTATTGCTTATGTTTCAAAATATGTAACATTGCGTACAGGTGATTACATCTACACTGGCACACCCCAAGGTGTAGGCAGATTAAACAAAGGCGACCTTCTGAAAGCATATATAGAAGACCGCCTTATGCTGGAAATGGAAGTGAGATAACCTCTTTTTTACCATAGATAATATATCCCTGCCCATATATCATAATCTGAACTGAAAGGTAATTTAGAATATAAAGTAACAGGTATTGCCGCTTGTATCAAAAAAGTTTGTGCCACACGATATTGAGCTCCAATTATAAATTTAGTTACTTCACCGTCTGAATCTTTTAAAACAGTACCGTTTAAGCTGTTTGCATTTATATGTTTATACAGAATTGTACCCTCAGCAATTATTTTTTTTGAAAAATTGTAAGCAGTACTCAAAGAAGCCATTTGAACATTTCCAAGTTTGACATCAGAAGAATTCTCGCTACGATATATGTAAAACATACTCATTCTAACATCAAATCTTCCAAACTCTTTTTCAGGCATAAATGCTGTTCCCACGTCATACGAACCCGTACCAAGAGGTAATTCTGTTTTGACAATACCAGACGATTTGCCTGTGGGTAACTTTCCATACAACAAACCTGAAACCAAAAATCGCTTCTTTTTATTTGAGTAAAATTTATACAATAATGCCGTCTGAACATCACCTAAACCTAATCCCTGTTTATGAATTGTATCCTTATCCATTTTTTTGTAATACAGAGGGAAATTTGCAATGAAAGTCAGCCTGTTTGTTATTCCGTAGCGGAATTTAGGAGTATAAGACAAAGAATTAAATTTCATACTAGTAGGCAAATCAACCATACTTAATTTTTTCTGACTATACATAGATGTAAAATTAGTATATACAAAATATGATCGATAAATTGCTTTTCCTTTCGGCAATGTTTTTGCCGGGATGCCATAAATCGGCGGTCTTGGCAATAAGTTCTTCTTCACGTGAACAGTATCTTTTTGTGCCCACACATTATTAAACATTGAAAATGTAATAAAAATTGCCAATACTGTCTTTGTTAATTTTCTTTTTATCATGGCTTAATGATTTATAATTTTTATTTTCTAACAACTTCTTCTTTTAATTCACAATTTTCGTAAACATCTATAACTTCAATATCTTCATCACCAATTTTAAACTTCATCCTAATCACTTTTTCGTGTTCACTTATTTCTTGTTTAGAGAAGAATTTAAACCACATAGAAGCAAGTGGCATTTGAAATACCATACATAAAACAACTCCCAACAAAGTCAATGGACCAAATGCAGCCGCAGCCAGTCCCATTCCAATAGAAAGATTTTTTGTAGCAGTGCCATAAATAAGCGGAATAGCATCAAACAATGGATATTTAAGCCACTTGTGTAAAATAAAATAAGATAAAGGATAAGCAATTAAATAATACAATAAAGCACCAACTAAAGGTAAAATTAAAATTTGAAGATGTTGTACCAAAAAATCCGCTTTCAGAGATACTCCCGCAAAAACCAAATACAATGCCATTAGGCTAGAGATAAGGCTAAACCATGGTTTAAACTTGCCCATATTTTTTTCGCCCTTTTTGTGAATAATAAGCCATCTGGTAATCATAGCAAGAATAAAAGGTCCAACAACCAAAATAAGTATCTTCTTAAACAAAAACATTACATCAACATTAACCTTACCACCAACCAACCATTTCATCCCCCAAGGAATAAGAAACAATGAAACAACAAACGTTGTTATTGTAAGAGACACAGCAAGCCCCATATTTGCATTAAGAATCATTGACCAATAAGTAACAAATCCTCCGGGAGGAGCTATACCCGCCATTACCAAACCTGCATAAATTTTAGGACTGTGCGATGCAAACACTAAAGCTAACGGCAACATCAATAATGGCGCTACTATTAAACTCATTAGATTACCAACCAATAATTTTTTGGGCTGGGCAAAACTTTTGGCAAAGTGTTCTACTTTCATTGTAATCATTGAGGCCCAGAGCATTATGAAAGCTGAAGGTAAAATAAACGCTTTCAACTCTTTCAAGAAATCTTTACTCATTTCAGGTCCCAACAAAAAGCCAAACAAAACGGCAGCCAATACAAGCCACACCATTTGTCTTTTTACTATTTCATTGGCTCTATTTATCATAACAATAAATTTTAGTCCTTAACACCTTCTTTTTTTAACAATCCTTTCTTTTCCAAATCGGAAATAACTCTCTTTACAACAATTTCAACTTGTTCATCTGTATATTTTGCGGGTTGAGGAATTTTTTCAAACCCAAAATCTTCGTCCATAGCATACGATAGGGTTACTTTAGCACCTATACCGTCCAATGCCTTGGTCAAACATCGCGATTTACAACCGTCAAAAACTATCCTGTAATCTGCATGTAAAATTACTTGAGCCGGTCCTTCTACATCACCAAATAATGCAAAGGGACAATCAACAAAAGCATTTGGAACCCTGTCTCGAATTGCATTAGCAACCGCAACAGTTAACTGACCAAGGTTAGAACTTCCGTTACAACCGTTTGCTGTTATGTATTTACCAAACTTCGCTCTTCTGTTAATAATGTTTTTTCGAGCTGTTTCAGTTTTAATTTCTTCTACTGGTTTTTTGTCTTTTATTGTTATCATAACTTTAAATTTAATCGTGAAAATACGATAAATAAAATTAAAAAAAACTAATGTACCGCTACTGATATTTTAGTGCTTTCTTTTATGTTATCAGTAACAGGACATCTTGCTTCTGTTTCTTCCAACCAACTTTGTATTTCATCTTTATTTACATTTTCAAAATCAGGTTTCAATACCACTTCAATATGCTGAAAACCGGCACGTTCTTCAAATGAACATCCCATAAAAGTACAAGAATCCATACTTCCTTTTATATCTATCATCAAATCTTTTAGTTTATATCCTCTCTGTCTGGCTACTTCATGACCGGTAACATTTAAACATCCTGCCAATGCCATCAACAACACCTGTACGGGACTTGGTCCCATATTACTTCCACCCATGTTTTCTGGCTCATCAATTATCATATGAAACTTACCTGAACGTACTTTTAATCTCGTAGCTGACTCACTTTTTGCATGCACTCTCACTTCTACCTGCATTTGACATGCTTCATTTTCTTCTACTAAATTATTCATAACCATGTAATTATTTTGTTTTAATCTGTTCTTGAATCTGCCAAATTTTCTAAATTACCGGATATTAAAGCATTTACAACATCTTCTATATACATTAAATCCGTTAATATAACATCCAAACCGGCTCTCTTAAAACTCTCATAAGCACCAGAGCCCATACCTCCTGCAACAAGCACATCACAATCACCTATTTCATTTGCCATACTCCTATGTTTTGCATCTGCATCAGCGCCATACCCGTGCCTTCCTTGTTCATTAAAATGTGACACCTCGTGATGATTTTCCCTATTTGAATTTGCCGCAAAATGTCCGGTACCACGTTTCCTGATCTCTTCATTTACCACATTACCGTCTCTTATCTCAATAATTCTATAAAATGGAGACCGTCCAAAATGTTGACTAACAGTTACACCATCAACTGTTACAATTGCTACTTTCATATCTTATAATTTTTACAAAACAAATATATATCGTTTATTTGCGATAAACTATGTTGTAAAACATTTTTTCAAAAAATTTATAATCATACATCAAAAAAATCCATAAATAATTTTTTTGCCTTCTCCCATGCATCTTTGTTTATACAATAACTTACTCGAGGTGGTTGTTCATTAGCAATTATTAAACCGGCTTCTTTGAGTTCTTTCAAATGTTGGGAAACTGTAGATTGTGCCATAGGCAGAACTTCCACAAAATCACCCGTATAACAGTATTTAGAATTGTTCAGGAAATTTAAAATCTTGATTCTTGCAGGATGAGCCAATGCTTTTGCATATCTCGCCAACTCTTTTGTATGACCCCTAAAATTTTTATTAGGATTAAAACATTTTTTATAATCTTTATTTGACATATCAAAACCATTTTTACATATCGCAAATATACGATAAAAAAATAGGCTACCTAAACAGGTAACCTATTTTTCTACTCTAAGGCATTCTGCAAACTACTATTTACTTTCAACCCCTCCCTGTTGATTATTCATTGCGCCAAATCCTGCTATTGCTGCAAGTGTTCCCAAAATCAAGTCTGTCCATAAGTAACCAGCTCCTGTTTGCAATGAGCCGATAAAGGCTGCTAAGAACAATAAGGTTCCGCTGATAGCACCAAGCCAGCCTTGCCACGGTTTTTCTTTAATCATTAAAATACCTACGATGGCAATAATAAGTCCAACCAACAGGTTGTCCCACATTACGGCACTTGGTGTCATGTTCAGGAAGGCAGCTATTATGAGCCACAATCCTAATAATCCGTTTGTCCATGCTTTCCACATAACTTTAAATTTTTATTGGTTATTTTCATTTATCATAAATGCAACACTTGTGCCAACACACATATTCAACTGTATAACAAATGTTTACATAAAAAACTTAATTAAAAGAAGATATAAAATGAGAAATAGAATTTTACACATCCAAAATGCATCCCAAACACTATAACTTAAAAATCAACAACTTAAGTATGGGAAATGGGATTTCACACTTAAGATAAATCTATTTCTTAAAGTTCCTTGTATTAATATTATGTTTCGATATGAGGTTTTGCAACTGTCGCCTGTTGTATCCACTAAGAGCTGCCGCCTTAGTTATATTACCACCTGTTTGTTTTAACAAATTGTTTAAATATTGAATTTCCAATTTTGAAGCTATAATGTCAACTTTATCTTTTTTAAGTCTCTGAAATTCATCTTTATTTAGTGGTATGGAAAAACTTTGGTTAATAATATCTTCTGATACTTGATATTTTATAATAACTCCATTTTTTGCAAAAATTACAGCTTGTTGAATTACATTTTCCAATTCCCGAATATTACCCGGCCATGAATAATTTAAAAATAATGACATAACTTCATCTTCCACTTTAATATCCGAACTACTGTATTTTTTTATAAAATATTCTACTAACACAGGGATATCGGCTTTCCTGTCTCTCAATGGCAAAAGTTTTAAGGTAACCACACTTAAACGATAAAATAAATCTTTCCTGAAATTACCTTTTTCAACCTCTTCTTTAAGATTTCTGTTAGTTGCTGTAATCAACCTTACGTTTACAGGTATTTCTTTTGTTCCTCCGACACGTGTTATTTTATTTTGTTCAACTGCATGTAGCAATTTAACTTGCTGTGAAATCGGCATTTCTCCAATTTCATCTATAAAAAGAGTACCATTATCCGCCAATTCGAATTTTCCCTTTTTAGTTTTTACAGCTCCGGTAAACGCCCCCTTTTCATATCCGAAAAGCTCACTCTCCAATAATTCTTGAGGTATGGCACCTGCATTAATCTCAACAAAAGGACCATTAGCAACCATAGATTTATTATGAATATATTCTGCAAAAAGTTGTTTGCCGGTTCCCGTCTCACCTGTTATCAAAACCGTGGCATTGGTTTTTGCAACCTGTTCGGCTATATTCAAGAGTTTTTTCATTTCCGGATCAACGGTTACTATTTTTTTAGAACTCTCAAGGCTTTTTATCTTTGTTTTTAATTCCTCGTTTTCATGCAATAATGCATTTAGACTTAAAGCTTTTTCGATTTTATGCTTTAATTCATCTATTTTTATAGGTTTAAGTATATAATCAAAAGCACCTTTTTTTATGGATTCAACAGCATCTTCAATTGTTCCGTAAGCAGTAACAATAATAAAAGGTATGGAAGGAAATTCCTTTCTAGTAAAGTCCAAAAGTTCTTTCCCGTCCATCTCAGGCATACGCAAATCTGAAACTATCACATCAATAGGGTATGTATCCAAAATCGTTAATGCTTCTATACCGTTTTTTGCCATAAATACATTGTAATCTTTTGAAAAATTTATGTTCAGTATATCAAGAATCTTTTTTTCATCGTCGACTAATAGTAAACTATGTTTTTTATTCATATTTTATGGGTATTTTAACTGTGAAAATTGTTTGATTATCATCTGAAATAAAAAATATTTCTCCGTTTAATAATTTTACCATATTGGCAACCAATAATAATCCAAGACCGGTACCATTCTCTTTGGTTGTATAAAAAGGTTCAAACAATTTATTTTTATCTTCTTCGGGCACAGGAATTCCATTATCTGTAACTTCAATAATCAAATGTGAATTTTTTTCGCTAAAATTTATCCGCACCTCACCTTGGTTGCAAGGAATTTTTTTTTCTTCACACTTTTGTTGAACCGCCTCAAAAGCATTCTTTGTCAAATTCAAAGTAATTTGATAAATAAAATTTTCATCCGAAACGAACCCATTATCAATATCATTATTTACCACACACACAATGTTTTTACATTCATTTTCCAAATAAACATTGAATCTGCTGTTCAACGCTTCCATATCAACTTTACCCATATGGGGCATTTTCAACTTAGATAGTTTCAAAAAATCTTCGATAAGGACATTTATTCTTTCAACCTCTTCTTCAACATATTGTGCTATTCGTTCTCTGGTATCAACATCAATAGATTTGTTTCTGAATGTTTGTAAAGCTGTAGAAATAGTATTTAAAGGATTTCGTATCTCGTGGGCTATTCCTGCAGTAAGTTTTCCTAAAGCAGCAAGTTCTTCCATCCTCAATTTTTCGATTTCTTCCTCTTGAATTTTTTTATATAAATAATTCCTGTGTAGGTACATACTTATCTCATTTGCAAAAACAGATAAATTTTCTATCTCGTCATAAGTAAAGTGCTTATGTTCACCGGATTTCCCTGCCACAAGTATTATGTAAAACAACTCATTATCCCATTTAATAGGCAATATATATTCTATTTTTTTCTTACTTAAAAAATCAACAATATACTGCTCTAACACAAACATATTAATGTCCAAAAAAGGCACTACCTCTTCTTTTTCGGTTAATAATTTTACAAATGATGTATTTTTCTTTATATTAAAATTAATAGAAATGCCTTCAAAAACATTTGTTTTCTCGTTTAAACTGAAAAAAATAACATCGCCGGCTTTAAAATTTCTTTTTATAAAATCTTCTATCTTATCTAGAGCAGTATTGTCAGGCAAAATTGCCGACAATTCACTTGATAGTGCAAGAAAATCCGAACGAAAAGACAACAATTTATCTCTCAAAGCCTTATCAATAATCTTATGTAGAGCCACTTCCACAGGCTGGAAAAATAATACGAGTAAAAAAATTACTCCGGCATCAAAAAATAAATTATCTACCCCGAAAAATTGTTCAATATAATCTAAGAT
>JALTDM010000025.1 GCA_027074135.1 Bacteroidales bacterium | reverse complement strand
TGCCGAATCTTTTAATGCTAAAATAAAAGCTTTTCGTGCTTCACAAAGAGGAGTGACAGATATATCATTTTTTTTATTTAGACTTGCTAAAATTTATGCCTAATCCCCCCGAATTTTAAAGTGAGCCGAAAACAGCAATATCACCACACGACGATTATTCTTACGTTGGTTATTTGTATCCTGCTGTTCTAAATAATGTTAAAGCAAAAACAATAATTTTATTTGGAGTTGCACACAAAGCACGATTTTTAAAATTAGAAAATCAAATAATTTTTGACAGTTATACTTTTTGGAAAGAACCTTATGGAAATGTTAAGGTATCGCCAATTAGAGAAGAAATAATTAAAAGGTTGCCAAAAGATATTTATCAGGTTAACGATTCAATGCAGACAATAGAACATTCTGTTGAGGCAATTATCCCATTTTTGCAATATAATAATCATGAAGTTCAGCTTGTATCAATTTTAGTTCCTTATATGACATATGAACGAATGAAAGAGGTCTCAAAGCATCTGGCAAAAGCAATTAATGATGTTGCCAAGAAAAATAAATGGGAGTGGGGTAAAGATTATGCTTTAGTAATTAGTACTGACGCCGTACATTATGGAGATGAGGGTTGGGGAACATCAGATCTTGATTTTTACGGGAGTGACACTACCGGTTATAAAAAGGCAGTAAAACATGAATATGAGATAATTAATAATTCGCTTGTAGGAGAGCTTACTCAAGAAAAAATCCACAAATTTGTTGATTATACAATTGATAAAAAGAATTTTAAGAAAGGCATATGGTCATGGTGTGGGAGATATTCTGTACCGGTTGGGTTATTATCAACATTATACTTAGAAAAACTACAACATAAAAAATTAACAGGAATTTTTGTTGGCTATGCAAATAGCATTAATCACAAGCATATTAAAGTTGATGATATTGGCATGGGAGTTACTGCTCCCGCAAATATACATCATTGGGTTGGATATGCTGCTGTTGGGTATAAATAATAAGTTGCATATATTTCATATCATTCAGATTTTTTAATTCTGAATGATATGTTTTTATTTATATCAGCATTTATTTTTTTATAGTCGTTTTCATCATTAAGATTATTAATTGGTAACTATATTATTTGTTTCTTAATCTTAATGCATTAGATATAACAGAAACAGAGCTAAAACTCATAGCTGTTGCTGCTATAATTGGACTAAGAAGAATACCAAAAAAAGGAAACAAAACACCCGCTGCAATAGGCACGCCAATAGAATTATATACAAATGCAAAGAATAAATTTTGTTTTATATTTCTCATAACTTTTAAACTTAAATCGCGAGCTCTCACAATTCCTGTGAGATCTCCTTTTACTAAAGTTATTTCTGCACTCTGCATTGCAATATCTGTCCCTGTTCCCATAGCAATTCCAACATTGGCTTGTTCTAGTGCAGGAGCATCGTTAATGCCATCACCGGCCATAGCAATAATATGACCTTGTTTTTGTAATTCTATTATTTTATTATATTTATCATTTGGGAGGCAGTCGTACATAAAGCCATCCAGACCTAATTCATCAGAAACAGTTTTGGCAGTATATTTATTATCACCGGTTAACATGTGTACTTTTATGCCCATTTTTTGCAAAGATTTTATGGCACTCTTTGAGTTCTTTTTGATTTTATCGGAAACGCTAACAATACCTTCAACTCTCTGTTCAACAATAAGATACATTACTGTTTGCCCTGTTGATTGCCATTCTTCTGATAGTTTTTTCTGTTCATCGGTTAGTGTAGCTTGAAATTCAGCAATTAACCTGTGATTACCCAAACCAATTTTTTTACCTTTGAGAATAGCTTTTACCCCTTTACCTGTTACAGATTCAAAGTTTTCTAATTTTAATAATTCAACATTATTTTCTTTTGCACCTGCAACAATTGCATTTGCCAGAGTATGTTCACTATTTACATCAATTGAAGCTGCTAATTTCAGGATGTCGAGATCTGTTTTATCTGTAAACGATTTATATGCATTTAAACTGGGTTTTCCTTCGGTAAGTGTTCCTGTTTTATCAATTATTAATGTGTCAACTTTGTTCATTTCTTCTATTGCACGTGCATCTTTAACTAATACACCCGACTGTGCACCCACGACCTGTACCAACCATAATTGACATAGGTGTTGCAAGACCCAGAGCACATGGGCAGGCAATTATTAATACCGCCACAGCATTTACAAAGGCATAAACATATGAGGGTTCGGGTCCCCATATTGCCCAAACGGCAAAGGTGATTAATGATATTGAAATAACAATTTGTACAAAATATTTAGCAACAGTATCTGCCAATTTTTGAATGGGAGCACGAGAGCGACTTGCAGTATTAACCATTTCAATAATTTGTGCCAACAGAGTATCGCTGCCTACTTTTTCAGCAATCATTTCAAAAGCGGTTTGTCCGTTTATGGTTCCTCCGGTAACTTTATCGCCAACTTCTTTATCGGAAGGAATTGGTTCTCCTGTAATCATACTTTCGTCTATCACCGCAGATCCTTTTTTTATGGAACCATCTACAGGGATTTTTTCGCCCGGTTTTACTTTTAAAATATCGCCTTCCTTAACATCTTCCAACGGTATTTCAAATTCTTCTTCACCTTTAATAATTCTGGCAATTGGAGGAGTAAGTCCAAGTAATGCTTTTATTGCAGAATTGGTTTTGCTGTGTGCTCGCAATTCAAGAACCTGTCCTAAAATTACCAAAGTAAGAATAACAGCTACTGCTTCAAAATATACATGTACATTACCTAAATCATCTTTAAATTGAGGAGGGAATATACTGGGTAATAAGAGAGCAAAAACGCTAAAAATGTATGCTGAACCAACACCTATAGAAATCAATGTCCACATATTTGGTGCCCAGCGTACAATTGAGCTCCAGCCTCTTTTAAAGAAAACCCAACTTGAGTAAAATAAAACTGGAGTTGCCAAAAGAAATTCAATCCAGTTCCATGTGTTTTTTTGTGCTATTTTTCCAAGATTAATAAATGGTATAAAATCAGACATAGCAATTATTAAAACAGGAACTGATAATATAAGTGCCAAACGAAATTTTTTTACCATTTTTTTATAGGCTTTTTCTTCTTCGCTTTCTATATTTCCTTTTTCCGGTATGAGTTCCATACCGCAAATTGGACAATTACCCGGCTTGTTGCGTTTTATCTCTGGATGCATTGAACATGTGAAGATTGTACCTGAAGGTACGGAACTAACTTCCTTTATTAAGTGCATGCCACATTTTGGACAGTCTCCCTGTTCGTGATACATTTTGTCGCCTTCGCAACGCATAGGGCAATAGTAGTTCTCTGTGCCTTTTTTGTGATGATGATGTTCATGATTATGATTATTTGTAATCTTACCTATTTCTGAAATATCAACAAGGTGCATATTACATATTGGACAATCTCCGGGTTCTGTATAAACCTTTTCTCCTTCACAATGCATTGGACATGCATATTGTTTTACTTTTTTTGTATCCATAATTCAAAATAGTTTTTCATTTTTATTAAGATTATTTTTAAAAGAATTAAGTACAATTTCAATTCTTTTTCGCTCATAATCATTATTGTGCTTTAATATTGCATATTTCGTGTTTTTTTGTCAGCACGTTAAATGAGTAAAAATTTCTGCAATAAATCTAATTTTAAATTAGATTTATCTTCTGGCTCTAAAGTTTATTAATAACTTTTTTAAGTTTTTGTTGAATTTGTGTAGCTACTGATATCAATTCAGGATTTTCTACAGCCATCATAGATGCCACAGGGTCAACTGCGGAAATTTCAATTGTTCCATTGTTAAGTTCTCTTACAATTACGTTGCAAGGAAGCATTGTGCCTATTCTGCTTTCAGCTTGTAACACTTTATATGCAAAAGGAGGATTACATGCACCGAGTATTTTGTAATTACTAAAATCAACATCAAGTTTTTTCTTTAAAGTTGCTTTTACATCAACTTCGGTTAATATTCCAAAACCTTCGCTTTTTAATAGTTCTGTAACTTTTTCTATAGCTTCTTTAAAGCCAATTTTTTCTAAGTTTTTTTTTAAGTAGTAGTTCATAGTTTTTATTTTTAGTGTTAATAAAATTATATAAATATCCCTTCTTCCATTTAATGTAAAGATAATTAGGAAAATAGAAGATTATTTATAAGATATTGGACAATATGTGTAAGATTATGCTGAAGCCTATTTTTATTTGTCAAGTATGCAATTCATTATAAATATGCTTGAATGTCTTTTAATTTCAAACTCTAA
>JALTDM010000024.1 GCA_027074135.1 Bacteroidales bacterium | reverse complement strand
ATTCTACCTATAATTTTTATTTTTACACTGGGGACCAAAAAGTTTAATTCTTTTATAATTTATATTTTGTCAATATTGGAAATCTTTATCCTATACTATTTTTCAAAATATATTTGGAATTTACAAATTCAACAACAACAGTGTTTTGAATACAATAATCTCAAAATATTTTATTTATTTCTTATATTTTTCCCAATATTTACTTTTATAAGTATGCATGACTTTTTTAAATTTAAAATAAACAAACGGAAACATATTTCAGCCATAAACATAGTAATTTTATTTTCACTTGCTTTCTTTTACCTAACACGTTACACAATATTTTTGGGAATTATTCCGTTTTTGTGGGCATTGTTAAGTTATATGCAAGAGAAATATGCCGCCACGGATTTATGGATTAGAATTACTGCATTATTTTTTTCAATATTTTCTGCAATAATTATTTACACATAAAAAAACCGTTCCCCATTGACAATAACGAAGAACGGCATATTGTAATCTAAAAAAATAGTTTTTAAACTTCCGAAAACAAAATATCGTAAGGTCTGCTAATTTCATCAGCAAGTTCATTTATTCCAATGTACCTGCTTTTACGAATAAGTTCCCTGCCTTCAAAAAATACCAGTAATGTGGGAATGGTAAAAACTCTGTTTTGTGCTGCAATATCAGGCAATGCCTTTGTATCCACATAATAAAACTTAACTTCCGGATATTTTTTTTGAAGCATTTCGTAAACCTTGGGTTTCAACACCTTACACACATTACAATCATCATTGGAAAAATAAAAAAGAATTCCTCTGTTATTTATTCTTAATTCTTCAAAATGATCAAAATCTTTAACCTTGGGATATTCCATCTTCTAAAATTTTTGAGAGTGCAAATGTAATATTTTTTATTTTTTCTTTCCTAATTTTTTCAAATCAGAAGGCAAAATTCCGTCAGGGTGCTTTTTATCTATCATGTGATAATCAAAATAATACATATTAGCGTTAAGATTATCAAAAACAACTTTCCAACACCGTGCTTTACGCTTTGTTCCCTCAGGTCCAACCTTGTGGAAAAATACGATGTCTTTTCCTTCGTCAATAGCTTGTTCCAACTCATCACGACTAACTATCTTAAAAGGATACGGATATAATTTTTTTATTTCTTTTTCGCTGTCACACCCGGGCGTCAATTCTTCTTTGGCAAGATACAAGGTTTTATTGTGAATCTGAGGTATTTGTTTGGTATAAAATGACTTAACATTTATTTTGTTTATTTCGGGATGTTTTTTTACATTCAAGATGTGATTTTGCAAAAACTTTATTAAAACAGGAATCTTGTAAGCATAGGTTTCCTCATCAACTCCGTAATATGAAAGCGGGATGTTGGCAATTTGAGGCATATCCTTAAAAGTCCGGTAATTACCGCCTAACGATACACTGAAAAATTCATATTGTGCTTTGGTTTTATCTTTTTCAAAGAACACTCTGTCAACAGTAAGAAAAGAATATTTTGGGTCTTTTCTGTATTTTTCGAGTTCAGAAGGCTTAATAAATTTGTATGGTGTTATTTTCCAATACTTTTCGATAGCTTCCTTTATTTTGAAATTATAATCGCTCATCGGGTTATCATCATACACAACCATTAAAGTGGTTTTAAAGAACTTATCCAAGTTTTCCCTGTCAGGAACCGTAATTTGCGAAAATGCCACAAATCCCGAAAAAATCAAGCCAAATGCAAACAAAATTCTCTTTTTCATAAGTTTATATTTTTAATCTTTATCGTTTTTAACACTTCTGTATTTCATTAACACATTAACTAATTGGCAAATTAAAAACTATCAAACCTTTCTCTTAGGCTTTACCAGTACCTTACCAAGTTTTGCTACATCAATTCCCGAAAAATTACCCGAACTCATCATAAGAAGAACAGTATTGCCAAAATCATAGTTCATTTTCAGATGTTTAATCAATTCGTTTCTATCTGTCATCACAACCAAGTCTTTGCGAGCAAATCCTCTACGAACATCTTCCTCACCAATCATCGGCAAACGCTTAAGTTCAAGAGTATGTTTGTTGTAATAAACAATTGCCTTATCAGCCGCATCCAATGCACCATTGTATTGAGGCAAAAACTCTTTGTTCAGACTGCTGTATGTATGCAACTCAAACACAGCAATAAGCAATTTATCCGGATATTTCTCTCTTACAGACTTAACAGTGGCTTTTACCTTTGAAGGTGCGTGTGCAAAATCGCTGAAAACAACCAAACCTTTGTCATCAAATACTTTCTCTAACCTCTTGCCCGTACCTTCAAAAGTTGAAATCGCCTTGTAAAAGTCGGCATCACTCACACCCAACGCATTACAAAGAGATTTTGCAGCAGAAAGATTTTGCATATTGTGACCGCCAAACACACTGACAGGAACATCTCCATATGCCACTGTTTTCAAAAAAGTTTTTCTGTCCTTTTCAAAATAAGGATGTGTATCATACGGTATTTTCTCTATTTCGTTTTGTATTTCACTAACTACCTCTTTTAAATTTTCATCTCCTTCAAAATAAAATAAATTACCGCCTTTTTCCATTTTCTCACCAAAGATTCGGAACTGATTTTTATAATCGTCAAAAGTCTTGAAAACATTAATGTGGTCCCAAGCAATGCCTGTCAAAGCCGCAAGATGCGGCTTGTAATGGTGGAACTTGGGCGAAGGATCAAGGGGCGATGACAAATACTCGTCACCTTCAATAACGATGATTCCTGCATCACTCAACCTAACCGTACCGTCAAAACCTTTTACCGACGAACCGACAACATAATCAAAATCTACTTCTGCATTTTTGAGCACATGCATAACCATTCCCGTTGTAGTTGTTTTGCCATGGCTGCCACCTACCACTACTCTTTTTTTATCTTGCGAATGATTAAAAACAAATTCTGGATACGAATAAATTTTTAGTCCGAGTTCAATAGCTTTTTGCAACTCAGGGTTATCCTTATGTGCGTGCATTCCGAGAATTATCGCATCAATGTCTTTTGTGATTTTTTCGGGGAACCAACCGAATTTTTCGGGCAAAAGACCATACTTTTCTAGGTTTGATTTTGCTGGATCAAAAATCTCATCATCCGACCCTGTAATTTTATATCCGTTTTTATGCAATGCAATAGCTAAATTGTGCATAGCAGCACCGCCAATTGCTATAAAGTGGTAATGCTTTTTCATTATTCTTGTTTATAATAAAAAGCAAAGATAAGCATTTGTTGTGTAAAATAAACTTTATAGATTGTTTTTCAGTTAGAATATTCCCTTAACCCCACTTTTTATGTAAGTTTGCAGTACATTTCGCATGTATGAACGAGGGAAGCGGATTAAATAAAATAAAAGCATACAAAATCATAATACCTATCCTTATTGGTCTGGGAGTTGCAGGCTATTTATTCTCGAAAGAATACAAACCCGGAATTTTTGATAACCTGCAAATTACACCGATTACAGTTTTTTATATTCTGCTTGCCTTGCTTATGATGGTTTTGCGTGATGTCGGCTATATGGCAAGAATAAAAATTTTGTCGGGCGGCGAATACAATTGGAAAAACGCTTTTAATGTAATTATGCTTTGGGAATTTACTTCTGCCATAACTCCTTCTGCAGTAGGAGGCACAAGCGTAGCTGTTATTTATGTACACAAAGAAGGTATAAAACTTGGTAAAAGTACGGCAATGGTACTTGCCACTTCTTTTTTGGACGAACTGTATTTTGTGCTTTTTTTTCCACTTGTTTTTTTGGTAGTTACACCACAAGCCCTTTTCGGATTTAACGAATCTGCCATTTCGCTTTCCAACGAATATTTTTATTTTGCTATCACCGGGTATTTAATCAAATTCATTTATATACTTTTTATCTTTTACGGCTTATTTATAAATCCGGTGATTTTCAAAAAAATACTTACAGGTGTTTTCAAACTGCGTATTTTGAAGAAATGGCAAACATCTGCCGAAAAAGTCGGGGAAGACATAGTAATCAGCTCAAACATATTAAAAAAACAAACAAAATCATTCTGGGCAAGTTCATTTTTGGCATCGGTGGTATCTTGGACAGCACGCTATTTTGTGGTAAACTTCCTCTTGCTGGCACTCTATAGTGCCATAGGCTACGACAAAGGTTTAACTTTCTCCGACCACATACTGCTGTTTGCCAGACAATTGGCAATGTGGATAATGCTGCTTGTAATGCCTTCGCCTGGAGGCAGCGGATTTGCAGAAGCCATTTTTTCAGACTTTTTGCGAGATTTCATTCCGCTTGGGTTCGTTACAATTT